>JANNRN010000307.1:0-2000 GCA_031401375.1 Phyllobacteriaceae bacterium
GTTTCCCGCGGATCGGTTTTATAGCCAAGGCTCGGGAACACCATCAAACCTTGCGCTCCAAATCCTTCATAGGCCCTGGCGTTGGCTTTCGCTGCGTCGAGTGTTATTTCGGCCAGTCCCGAAAGAACCGGAACCCGGCCGGCCACCACTTTGACGGCCGCGCGAATAATTGATTGACGTTCGGCCAATGTCATGGACGCATTTTCTCCCAACATCGGCAAAACAATGATGCCCGAGACGCCGTTTTCCACAAGCCGGTTGATACTGGCTTCCGTTGCCGGCAGGTCAACCTCTCCGTCTTGCGTCAGCTTCGTCGTTACGGCGGGAAAAACCCCATTCCAGATCGTCATTTTCGCAGTTCCCATTCAAAAGCGCTTCTTGTTTGAATATTGGATACATTCTACAATAGGACGTAATCCTTGTCCATCTCATTTTGACTGGAGTATCGATTGAGGGCAAATTTTGAGGTTTGACGAGCAACTCGCATCCGGGGCATACCATGACAAAACTTGGATCCAAATAGAGGTCAGGTCTCAGCATGTCAGAAGTCAAAGATCCTGCCGCAAGTTACCGGCTGAAGCGGCAGAGCCTGCCCGAGTCGCTCGCCGAGTCACTGCGGGAACGCATTTTGAATGGCGAGTTCAAGGAAGGAGTTCCGCTCATTCAGGAGGCGATTGCAAAAGAGTATGAGGTCAGCCGTATGCCGGTTCGGGAGGCCTTTCGCCAGCTTGAAGCGGCGGGGCTCATTGTTTCCAAGATTCATAAAGGGGCCATCGTCACAACACTGCCCACCGAACAGATATTTGAACTGTTTGAACTGCGGGCATTGCTCGAATGCGAGATACTTTTGCACGCCATACCAAATATGACAGCAGCAGATATCGCCCGCTCACAAGCGATATTGTCCCAATTGGAAGATGCCTACCATCGGCGTGATATCGGCAGGTGGGGCGCCTTGAATTGGGAGTTCCACCGCTCATTGTACCTTCCCGCGAACCGCGTCCAGACATTCACGGTCATCCAGGGCATCAATGTTCAGACGGACCGTTACATCAGACTACAGCTTCTCCTGACAGATGCGTTTGCGGCTGCCGAACAAGAACATCGCGAAATCCTCAGGCTGTGCATCGAGAAAAACGTTGAAGAAGCCATTCCCTACATGCGCAAGCACATATTGAATGCCGGCCGCAATCTCCTCGTCGCAATTAAAGGCAGCCGATCCGCTGACAGCGCCAAAAAAATCTGAGTGTCTGTTCAAGAATTCAATGTCGAGAGTCAGATGGTGCGGTTTTATGAGCACCGGAAGCGGAAGAAAACCGCATCAGATGGCCGCGAGATTGGGACAGACACTGACTGCCAAAGCCCCGGATGCGCGGCCCGTTCAGTGCAGTACCCGCTGCAGGAATTGGCGTGTCCGCTCTTCGCGGGGCTCATTGATGACCTGGTTTGCCTTGCCAATTTCGCAAATCAATCCTGCATCAAAGAAGGCCACCCGGTCGCCGGTTTCGCGGGCAAACGCGATATCATGCGTGACGACGATCATGGTCATGCCCGTCTCTTTCAGTTTCCTCATCGTGTCGAGCACTTCGCCAACCAGTTCGGGATCGAGAGCCGAGGTCACTTCGTCAAAAAGCATATAGGCGGGCTTCATTGCCAGCGCCCTTGCGATGGCAAGACGCTGTTGCTGGCCACCGGAAAGACTGGAGGGCCGCATGTTGGCTTTGTCATCAAGACCGACATAGCTGAGGTATTGATGCGCCAGTTCCTGTGCGGCCTTTCTTGAAAGCTTCAGCACCGTGCGCGGCGCCAGCGCCACATTCTCCAATGCCGTCAGGTGCGGGAAGGCGTTGTACTGCTGAAAGACAATGCCGAGTTTTTGCCGGAGTTTGTTGAGATCGGTCTTTCTGGAATGGACGTCCGTGCCGTCAACGATGATCTGTCCGCTCTGAATGGGCTCCAAGCCATTGATACACTGCAGAAGCGTCGATTTGCCTGAGCCA
>JANNRN010000308.1:0-2118 GCA_031401375.1 Phyllobacteriaceae bacterium
TGGCTTGAAACCCGGGACCGCCTTCATGCCGTTCATTTCGGCAAAGCGCGTCGCGTTCCACAGCTTGGTGCCAAAATTCCGGTAGCCGGCGATGCGGGTCGGGTCGAGCTTCACGTCCCTGCCCTGCGCCGCCATGATCGCCAGCGTGAAGCGCAGCGCGTCGGCGCCATATTCGTCGATCAAGTCCAAGGGGTCGATGACATTGCCCTTGGACTTCGACATTTTCTGCCCGTCCTTGTCGCGCACCAGCGCATGGACATAGACAGTGTGGAACGGCTCGACGGGATTGCCCGCCTCGTCCTTCATGAAGTGCAGCCCCATCATCATCATCCGGGCAACCCAGAAGAAGATGATGTCAAAGCCGGTGACGAGCACGTCGGTCTGGTAGTACTTCTTGAGTTCGGGCGTCTGCTCCGGCCAGCCGAGGGTGCAGAAGGGCCAGAGGGCGGAGGAGAACCATGTGTCGAGGACGTCGGGATCTCGCCAAATTGGCCAACCTTTAGTGGTTAGGTGCGTCCTATTGTTTACAAGCGCATCCATTGCCTCTGAGAAGTTGGCGACTTCAAACACTGGTGCTCCTTCATAGTAAGAGGAAGCAGCGGTAGCGGCGGCCATGGTATTTTTGGCTACAAATAGTTCCTCTGAAGCCGGAAAAAATGAAAGCTTGTTGTCTTTTCGTTCAAAAGATACGCCATACCAAACCGGTATCTGATGTCCCCACCAAAGCTGCCGTGAAATGCACCAGGGCTGGATATTCTCCATCCACTGGTAATAGGTCTTGTCCCAGTTTTCCGGCACAAGTTTGGTCCGCCCCTCGCGCACCGAGGCGATGGCGGGCTTGGCAAGTTCGGCCGCGTAGACATACCATTGGTCGGTCAGCATCGGCTCAATGACCGTGCCGGAGCGGTCGCCGAACGGCTGCATGATGCGCTTGGCCTCGGCCATGATCATCAGACCGTCGTCGTCGATGTCGGCGACGACGCGCTTGCGGGCGTCGAAACGGTCAAGGCCGCGATATTCGTCTGGCACAAGGTTGACCGCATCGACGGCGTTGGCGTCCGGCTGGCCGCCCGCCGCGACAATGGCGCGGGCTTGCGCCGCCGCTTGCGCGTAAGGCGCACCGTCTACCCGCATTGCGCCCTTCGTATCCATCAGCCGGTACATCGGGATGTTGCAGCGTTTGGCGACGGCATAGTCATTCGCATCATGCGCGCCAGTAATTTTCACTGCTCCTGAGCCAAAGTCAGGGTCCGGATATTCGTCGGTGATTATCGGGATCAGGCGGCGATGCTGTTTCGGGCCAACCGGGATTTCGCAGAGTTTTCCGACAATTGGCTTGTAACGCTCATCTGAAGGGTGGACCGCGACCGCGCCGTCGCCGAGCATCGTCTCCGGGCGCGTGGTGGCGATCGAAATGTAGTCGCGGGTCTCGCGCAGCGTCACATTCCCGTCGGCGTCCTTCTCGACATATTCGTACGTTTCGCCGCCCGCCAGCGGATATTTGAAATGCCACATGAAGCCGTCGACCTCGATATTCTCGACCTCAAGGTCGGAAATCGCGGTCTCGAACTTGGTGTCCCAGTTCACAAGGCGCTTGTCCTTGTAAATCAGGCCCTCATTATACAGCCGGACGAACACTTCGGTGACGGCATCGACCATTTGGTCGCCCGCTTCGCCATGTGCGCCCATGGTGAAGCGCTCACGCGACCAGTCGCAGGATGCGCCGAGGCGCTTGAGCTGGTTGAAAATCAGACCGCCGGATTCTTGTTTCCACTCCCAAATCTTCTCGACAAATTTCTCGCGGCCCATTTCTCGGCGGGAGACGTTCTTGCCGGAGGCCGCCAATTGCCGCTCGACCACCATTTGCGTGGCGATGCCCGCATGGTCCATGCCTGGCTGCCAGAGCACATCCTTGCCGCGCATGCGCTCGAACCGGATCAGCACATCCTGCAGCGTGTTATTGAGCGCATGCCCCATATGGAGCGAGCCGGTGACATTGGGCGGCGGGATCACGATGCAAAATGGCTCCGCGCCGGGCTTTGAGCCGGCCCCAGCCTTGAACGCGCCCGCCTTGTCCCACAACGCGGCAATGCGCGGTTCGGCCGCGGCGGAATCATA
>JANNRN010000309.1:0-3788 GCA_031401375.1 Phyllobacteriaceae bacterium
GCCATGTGATGAGTGCTCCCGGGGGATTTCTGAGGTGACTTTATTGAACGGGAACATGCTTTTCCGCAAGCAAAACCGCAGTCCCAAAATAGCCACCGCTTGCGCCAATTGCGACACATGGCGTTGTCGCAAAAAGGAATGCTGCGAGGGGGTGAGAAGGAATTCGGCCAAAAGGGCTGGAATGAAAGGCCTCTAACAATCCTTATAGTGCCGCAGACATCGTTTGCGCTAGAAATAGACGAAATATCATGCTAATTCTAGCGCTAAATAAAAGTCTTTCATAGGAGGTGAGATGGAACGCATTGAAGCCGATATGGTCGTCAGCGTCTCCGACCTCAAGCGAAATCCAACCGCAATCATGAGTGACGCGCAGGGCGAACCAGTGGCGGTGCTGAACCATAACCGTGTCATGGCCTATATGGTGCCCCCGCGTACATATGAGGCGATGCTGGAAAGACTGGATGATCTGGACCTCATCGAAATCATAAAATCCCGTGCCAATGAGGTTGGTGTGCCGGTGAGCATTGATGACCTATAAGCTGGAGTTTCTCCCTTCCGCGCAAAAGGAATGGGACAAACTTGGGGCAACTATCAAATCGCAATTCAAGAAGAAACTTCAGGAGCGGCTGGAGGCGCCGCGTGTTCCAAGCGCCTCGCTTCAAGGAATGCCGGATTGTTACAAGATCAAACTGAGGCAGGCGGGATACAGGCTGGTGTATCGTGTTGAGGATTTGAGGGTCACAGTGGTGATCGTTGCAGTGGGCAAGCGCGAGCGCGGCGAGGTTTATGAGGCGGCCAAGCGCCGCTAGTATTGAACAGACTCTCAGGCGAGTGACTTTCAGAAAGTCTATGCAAGATCGCATCTCAAAAAATCGGAGGCATTGCCTTGAACTGCGACTCTATTACCGTTGACAAGTGACAACGCGCATAACGTGCTTTCGAGAGAGAGAATCCATGCCAGAAGCCCTGCCCTTCTCCAAAAGCGCCGAACTCGATATACGCAAGTTGCGCGACTATTGCCTCAATACCGCTCATGCAAAAGGCAAAGACAAGGCCAGAGTGTTTTTGTCAGCACTTGGAGTCAGGCAAACGGATGCATTTTGGCTGCGTGCTGAGATACTCAGAAAGCTGCTGTTCGCCGCTGCCGTTAGGCAAGTCGAAGACGTTTGGGGTATTCGATACGCCGTCGATATTGAGATTACGCACAACGCAAAATCTGCTATGGTGCGGACAATATGGATTGTCGAGCGCGGCGACACGCGTCCACGATTCGTCACTTGCCGGATAGTCTGATGGAACAGAACAACAGCGGGACCAATTCAATCAAGGAACTGGATGTCGTCGCGTTGCTCGCCGACGCGCCGGAACATAATTTGTCGCGTGGTCAAGTCGGCACCGTCGTGCACAATTTGGACAAGGACACCGTTTTGGTCGAGTTCTCCGACGATTCGGGCGCAACTTATGCCATCACGCCGCTTGCCAAAACACAGCTGCTGCCCCTCATCCATGAAAGCCGGGCGGCGTAGCGCTCCGTGTGTGCCCCGCGGGCATATGAGGCAATGCTGGAAAGACTGGATGATATGGACCTCATCGAAATCATCAAATCCCGCGCCAGTGAGGTTGGCGTTCCGGTGAGCATTGATAACCGATAAGCTCGAATTTCTCGCTTCCGCGCAAAAGGAAGGGGACAAACTCGGAGCAAATCGCAATTCAGGAAGAAACTTCAGGTGTGGCTTGAGGCCCACGCGTTCCGGGCGCTTGGCTTCATGGCATTCATGATTGCTGATAGAAAGCGGGAACGGGGCGAAGTGAAGTAATGGCGAACGCTGCACCCCCCTCTGTCCTGCCGGACATCTCCCTCCAAGGAGGGAGATTATCTGGGACGACCGTCGCATCCAATCTCCCCACTTGGGGGGAGATGTCCGGCAGGACAGAGAGGGGTGCAGCGATTGAGGGCCGATTGACCCGAGAACTACTCCCCCATCGCAATCAAACTCGCATTCCCCCCCGCCGCCGCCGTGTTGACCGACACGACCTGCTCCAGCGAAAACCTGAGCAGATAATGCGGTCCGCCGGCCTTGAAGCCGGTGCCCGATAGCCCCGAGCCGCCGAACGGCTGGGTGCCGACGACGGCGCCGATCATGTTGCGGTTGATGTAGATATTGCCGGCGTTGAGCCTATCGACCACTTGCCGCACGGTTTCCTCAATGCGGGTATGCACGCCGAGCGTCAGGCCGAACCCTGTGGCGTCGATTTGGTCGAGCACCTTGTCGAGCTGCCCGGCCTTCCAACGCACGACATGCAGAACCGGCCCGAATATCTCGCGCTCCAGCGCCTCGGCCTTGGAGAGCTCGATGATATGAGGCGCGAAATAAAGTCCGTCTTTCGGGGCTTTGCCAGCAAAGCGCACCTTCTGGCTTTTGCGCATGGCGTAGATGTGATCGTTCAGCATTTTCAACTGATTGCCATCAATGACCGGGCCAATGTCCGTCTCGACCAGGGAAGGATCACCGACGGTCAGCTCATCCGCTGCGCCCTCAATCATCTCAACCATTTTGTCCGCGACATCCTCCTGCACGAACAAGAGCCTGAGCGCCGAGCAGCGCTGACCGGCGGAGCGAAACGCAGAAGCGACGACATCATCGGCGACCTGTTCCGGCAGCGCGGTGGCGTCGACGATCATCGCGTTCATGCCGCCGGTCTCGGCGATCAGCGGCACGATGGGGCCGTTCTTCGCGGCGAGCGTGCGGTTGATCGCCCAAGCTGTTTCGGTCGAGCCGGTAAAGCAGACGCCGTCGATTTTTGGATGCGACGTCAGTGCCGCGCCGATCTTGCCATCGCCCGGCACAAACATCAGCGCGTCCGTCGGCACACCCGCCTCGTGCAAGACTTGCACCATGCGATAGGCAACCAGCGGCGTCTGTTCGGCAGGCTTGGCCACCACGGCATTGCCCGCAGCCAAAGCGGCGACGACCTGCCCGGCGAAAATCGCCAACGGGAAATTCCATGGCGAGATGCAGACAAACACGCCGCGCCCGCGATGGCGCAGCCGGTTGTCCTCGCCCGTCGGGCCGGGCAGCGCGGTCTCGCCAAACAGGCGCTGCGCTTCATTGGCGTAGAACCTGCAAAAATCCACGGCCTCGCGCAGTTCCGACAACCCGTCATCATACGTCTTCCCCGCCTCGCGGCAGAGCAATGCCATGAACTCGTCACGCTTGGTTTCGAGGAGGTCAGCGGCCTTGTTCAAGGCCTTGGCGCGCAGTTCCACCGGCGTCGACGACCATGCGCGGAAACCCTTGCGGGCATGGTCCACGGCGGCTTTGGCAAGCTCCGGCGTCGCCAGAATGACGGAGCCAACGACTTCGCCATCATTGGGCGAGCATACATCTTCAGGCATACCGGACGCCTTTTCGCTCTTGATCAGAGGCGTCGCGTTCACCTTGACCGAGGCGCGGCCAATGCCGTTCAGCAATGCCGCAAAGGCGTGGCGGTCGCCAAACTCCAGACCTTTGGAATTCGGCCGGTCGCTGTAAATGTCTTTCGGCAGCGGGATCTGCGGATGCTTGTAACCGAGGCCGTCATTCAGCTTGAGCGAGGGTCGCACGAGCAGGTCCGCTATCGGCACATTCTCATCGCCGACCACCGCGACAAACGACGAATTCGCGCCATTCTCAAGCAGGCGCCGCACCAGATAGGCGAGCAGGTCGCGATAGCCGCCGACGGGCGCGTAGATGCGACAGGCGATTTTGTCTTCGCCTTCAGTGACATTCTTGAACAGCGATTCACCC
>JANNRN010000310.1:0-6378 GCA_031401375.1 Phyllobacteriaceae bacterium
GGCGCCAGAAGAACAGGCTCCGCCGTATTGGGACGATCTCCGTCACCACGCCGAAAGGCGTTTACCCAACGGATTTCCCGGAACAAACGAATGACCTGCAGGAAACTCAGCAAAATGCCAACTGCAAGAACACCGTCAATAAGTCCGTTCAACCCGGGATTGCTCGAGAAAGCGATGGACACCTGACGATATAGAATGGCGATCACAAAGGCTGCGATAGCCAGAAAAATGAGCATGGACAGGAGGAAGACTTGCGGACTCGAAAGCCGGTTCGGATCATAGGCGCTGCCCGTGTCCGCGATTTTCGATCCGTACCAAGCCATTCCCAACCTCGAATCTTGAAGAAGCGTGCAAGCCTAACCGAAATTGAGGCGGAATTGAAAGCAGGGAATCGGTCAGACCTATGGCCTGCTGGCCGGGTTGCCAGATGGCTCTTGCCTTTGGACAACCATCTCAAAAGTGAGGCCGGCGGGCCATGATATGAGATCACTCAGACTGGTTGTTTGAGCTGTTTCAGGAGCGCTCTGTAAATGAGCTCGTTGCCGGCGATGATTGACGAACCGTCAAGGCCGTCCATGCGCCCGTTACGATCAGTCACGAACCCGCCCGCCTCCCTGATCAGGACGATTCCGGCACCGATGTCCCAGGGCTTCAGCGCATCTTCCCAGAATCCGTCGAACCGGCCCGCCGCAACATAGGCAAGGTCAAGCGCAGCTGAGCCGAGGCGGCGAATTCCCGACACTTCGCCCATTATGTTGCGCAACTCGAGCAGGTAATTGCCATGATGACCACGTCCCAGATGCGGGACACCGGTCCCGATGACGCAATCAGTCAGCCTTGTGCGGTTTGCGACGCGCAAACGGCGGTCATTCAGGAAGGCGCCGCCGCCGCGTTCAGCTGTGTAGAGTTCATCCATGGCGGGGTTGTAGACAACGCCTGCGACATACTGGCCCTGTCTTTCGAGTGCAATGGAAACCGAGAACATCGGCAAACCATGCAGGAAATTGGTGGTTCCATCGAGGGGATCAATGACCCAGCGATGCTGGGGGTCGGTTCCCTCGACTGCTCCGCCTTCCTCCATGAGAAACGAATAGTCCGGGCGGGCCCGCTTCAGCTCATTGAAGATGATCTCTTCGGCGCGTTTGTCGGCCTGGCTCACATAGTCTCCAGGTCCCTTCACCGAGACTTGCAGGTTCTGCACCTCGCCAAAGTCGCGGGACAGCGACTTGCCGGCCTTCAGCGCCGCGCCAACCATGACATTCATAAGCGCTGAACGGGCCATCGGATCAGTCGGCCCGGCGCATATAGGTCAGTTCGCTCGTATCGACGATGACGCGCTCACCTGCGGAGATAAAGGGAGGCACAAGGATGCGCACCCCGTTTTCAAGCAGCGCCGGCTTGTAAGACGAGGCGGCGGTCTGGCCCTTCACCACGGGGTCGGCCTCGACAATGGTCAAGGTGACATAGTCAGGCAGTGAAATGCCGATCGGGCGCTCGTTGTGGAGTTCCACCGTTACCATCATCCCGTCCTGCAGAAAGGCGGCGCGATCACCGACCCAGTCCTTTTGCAGTTCGAGTTGCTCATAAGTTTCGGTATCCATGAAGACCAGCGCGTCGCCCTGTTCATAGAGAAAGGAGAAATCCTTCTGCTCAAGACGGATGCGCTCCACGGTTTCGGCGGAACGAAAGCGCTCATTGAGTTTGGTGCCGTCAATGAGGTTCTTCAGTTCAACCTGATTGTAGGCTCCGCCCTTGCCGGGTTTCACATGATTGCACTTGACAGCCGCCCACAGCCCGCCTTGATGCTCGATAACGTTGCCGGGACGGATTTCGTTGCCGTTGATTTTCATGGTGTTCTTTCGGAATGGCTCGATCACAGCCTTGCATTCAAGGCGAATTGGCGCCTCAACACCACAAAACGGCCAAAGAGGCAACCCCGCTAGAGTCTCCACCCGCTACCTTAGCGCATTGGCCAGCGCCAAAGCCCGCTGAATCTCGATTTCTTCAAGACCGTCCATGAAATCTTCCAGATCGGGATCTTTCAGGCCGGCGCGCCGGGCGATGATGTACCAGGCTGCAGCGGCGCGGGATGACGGCTGGGTCCCAACACCATCGCGGTACAGCTTTGCCAGGCGCGCCGCAGCGGCAATGTTGCCGGCGGAGGCGGCTCTTCGAAGCCAGTTGAAAGCGGCCTCGTAATCCTTGGGTCCGCCAATGCCGTCTATTAGCCAGGCAGCCAGATCAATCTGCGCAGTATCGAAATTCTGGATTGCGGCCCGGATCAGCCAGTCCCGTGCCTTTGCTTCGTCCGGTTTGTTTCCGTCCGCACCGTTCAAGAGGATCTGGCTCATCGCATACTGGGCGTCAGCAAGACCCTGTTCGGCAGCCTTGAGGAAATAGGGCGCGGCCTGCTCGAATCCTGCCTGCCCGGGTTTGGCCTGCATGAGCATTTGCGCATAGTTGAATTGCGCCGTTGGATTGTTGCGGTCAGCAGCCTTTTGCATGAGGGATGCTGCCTTGGCAGCGTCCTTTGGAACGAAGCTGCCATCCATCAAGTAAAGTGCACTTTGCAACAGGGCTTCAGGCACACCCTTTTCCGCAGCAAGGCCATAGAGGCGCGCCGCTTCCTTGTGATTTTGACGCACACCCAATCCCCGGGCGTAGATTTCGGCTGCGAGCGTTTGCGCGTTCGGCTCGCCTTCCGCCGCCCGCTGCAGGGCAAGCGCAAGCGCGGTCTTGTAAAGTCCGCGCTGGAACGCGCCAAAGGCGTCATCAGCGGGCTTTTCTCCGAACCGGGTCGGGTTGACCGATGTGACTGCAGCCCGTGGCTGTGTCACGCCGGGTTTCGCTGTGGTTTCGCCGGATGCTGAAACCGGCGCAACAGACAAAGCAAAGGCGAGAAGGAGCGCCTGATCAGTTCGCATGTCCGGTCTCTTCAAATCCGCCCGCCGCCTCAAGCAATTCATTGGCAAGCGCCACTTGCCGGGCAGGATCGCGGCCCTCGCCAAAGACAGCGGCTGACAAAGCGGCAAACTCCGCGCCTGTTCGCGCCACATCCGAAACACTTTCGGGATGATAACCTGCCATCACAATGCATGGAATCTCGATGAGCGGCGCCCACCATTCGGCAAGCTCCAGGTTTTTTGGATGCGCATCCGGGTGCGTATCTCCATCAAGCTTGCCAAAGAAAACATAGTCGGGCCGCAATTCTCCCTTGTCCAGTGCATCGTGTCGCGAACCAGACGTGGAAGTGCCGACGATAAGGCGTGGAGAGAGTTTGCCCATTGTTTCGGTCAGTGCCTCAATCCCGTCGGTAACGTGCACGCCGTCAGCCTTGACCCGCGCGGCGATTTGCGAATTCTGGGCAACAAGAGCCGCTGCCCCCGCCGCCTGAATCACCGGAACGGCCTGTTCGCAGAGCACTTGAAATTCTTTCTCCGGGGCGCTCCCACGGGCAAGGATCACCGATGCGACATCGCCGCCAGACAGGGCGCTGGCGATAGAGCCGTTCGCCATGCTTTCGGGAAATGCCACAAGGACGAGGCGGCAGCGGTTCAAGGTTTTGTTGTCGGTCATTGTATTCCTGTAGCGCGCCACGCTCTGGGCATCAATCGTGATCGGAATGCGGCAAGACCCGTGATCCGCTGTTGCTATCGGTTTCCACCCGTCGCGAAATCCCACCGCCTGTACGATTTCATCCCGGCAAGATTTGTTCTAGGAGGATCACCGCTGCGATTCTGAAACATTGCGGCCTCTCTGGTGCCTGCTGTCTTGATCAACCTCATTCTCGATCCCTGGTTCTATGCCGCCGCTGTTCCCGCGGTGCTGTTTGTCGGCCTGTCGAAGGGCGGACTTGGCGGCGCCATGGGGCAACTGGGCGTGCCATTGCTTGCTCTGGTCGTTTCACCGGTTCAGGGCGCTGCAATCATGCTGCCGATCCTCATCGTCATGGATATTGTCGCGCTTTGGTCGTGGCGCGGCTACCGGGATATGCGAACGCTGAAAATCATGCTGCCAGGCGCCATGATCGGCATTTTCACCGGCTATCTCACAGCCAAAATGGTGACTGACGACATGGTGACACTCATTGTCGGCCTGCTGGGTCTTTGGTTTGTCCTGCGCCATATTATCAGCGCGCGGCGGAAAGTTGTGGCAGCCCGGCCGCATAACGCTGTACTGGGGGCGTTTTGGGGAACACTGGCGGGTTTCACGAGCTTTGTCGCCCATGCCGGCGGTCCACCGTACCAAATCTATACGCTGCCCCTGAAGGTTGATCCGAAGATTTATGCCGGCACCAGCACTGTGTTCTTTGCGATTGTGAATGCGGTCAAGCTCGTTCCGTATTTTGCGCTCGGTCAGTTTGATTCGACCAATCTTGCAGCTTCAATTGTCCTGTTTCCGCTTGCGCCGCTGGCGACGCTGGCTGGCGCCTGGCTGGTCAAACGCATGAGTGCGGATTTCTTCTATCCGTTCATGATTGCAATGATGGCGCTAGTCTCATTGAAACTCGTCTGGGATGGCGGCATGGCGGTTTTCTCGTGAGCTTAAACGCGGATTAACTGCGGATTAAGGTTTATGGGTCTTTACTATATTCATCCGGTTTTTCCGGATTCATGCTTAGCGGTGCCAACTGCTCTGTTTGACGCCTCCCTGTTAAACTCTTGAGAGCCGCCTTTGCGGCTCTTTTTTTGTTCCAAAACGGGGCAGGTCCCGTTTGCAACGAACGGGACGCGTTAACCTTTTGTTAAACATGTGCTTGCGCCGTCTGTGCACAAGAGGCACTTTGCCCGCAGCGATCTATTGCCGTTCCAATCCTGATGACGCTTTATCCCGGCGGCTCAGGCTTCGGCAGGGCAAACACACACAGGACACAAAATGAGCGGCAGCGCGGACACGTCCTCTAAACCGATCCGGCTTGCTGAGCACAGGGTGCATTCGCATTCTTTCAAGCCACTCTATTCCGATGGCATGCGGATCGTGGAGGAAGCGGCCGCCTATCTTGATGGAGAAGGCCGCACTGAAGCCAAACGCATGTCGCGGCTCGCCGCAACGCTTTATGCGGCCGAATCGATGCGCCTGACCACACGGCTCATGCAGGTGGCATCTTGGCTCTTGCTGCAGCGCGCCGCCAACAAGGGCGAGATGACACGGGGCCAGGTTGCCGAGGAAAAGTCCAAGGTCCGGCTTGACACGCCTTCAGCATCGCTCAGCGTTCCGTCCTGGGAGGAATTGCCTGTCAAGTTCAAGTCAATCGTTGATCGTTCGCTGAAACTGCAAACCCTGGTCGCCAAGTTGGACAATGATCTTTATGGCGTGCCGGCACCGGGCGCAGTGGAGACCGGCAAGCGCAACTATGTCGAAGACCAGCTTGAATTGTTGAAAACCGCCTTTGGCGGCCGGTGATGCACCGGTCAGTTTGTTTTCCGTTTGTTCACTTATTGCGGATGATGTAGAAGCCTCACCACGAGGGTTTCTTCATGGCGTCTGCGATTCGCATTATTGGCATTGATCCGGGTCTGCGCCGCACCGGCTGGGGTGTGATTGAGATACTCGGAAATTCCCTGAGATTTGTTGCGGCCGGCACAGTCAAATCCGACGAGAAAAAGGATCTGGCCTCGCGTCTTTGCCAATTGCATGACGGGCTTGCAGCAGTCATTCACAGCCACATGCCGCATGAGGCGGCGGTGGAGAATACATTTGTCAACGTTGATGCCGCGGCAACGCTGAAACTTGGCCAGGCGCGCGGCATTGCCATGCTGGTCCCGGCGCAAGCCGGCCTGCCGGTTGCCGAGTATGCGCCAAATGCGGTGAAGAAGGCGGTGATCGGGGTTGGTCATGGCGACAAGGTTCAAATCCAGATGATGGTCAAGGTCCTGCTTCCGAAGGCGGTGGTTGACAGCGCCGATGCCGCCGATGCTCTGGCGATTGCCATTTGTCACGCGCATCACCGGCAGGCGACCGCAATGCGAAGGGCAGCTTTGGCATGATTGGCAAACTCAAGGGCGTGATCGATGAAATCGGCGAAGACCATGTGGTCATTGACGTGCATGGTGTCGGCTACGTCGCCTATTGCTCGATGCGCACGCTCAGCAACCTTTCGGGCGCCGGTGAGGTGCTGACGCTGTTCATCGAGACCTATGTGCGCGAAGACATGATCCGCCTCTACGGCTTTCACACCGCATTGGAACGCGAATGGTTCCGCCTGTTGCAAAGTGTGCAGGGGGTAGGCGCCAAAGTGGCGCTTTCCGTGCTCTCAACGCTGACCGCGCCGGACTTGGCCAATGCCATTGCTCTGCGGGACTTGGCCATGGTCAGCCGCGCGCCGGGGGTCGGCAAGAAGGTGGCGGAGCGGATCGTGACCGAATTGAAGAACAAGGC
>JANNRN010000311.1:0-6412 GCA_031401375.1 Phyllobacteriaceae bacterium
GCCTTCATGGCAGGCGGTGCAGATAAATCCGGCATGTTTGCCCGAGCAATTATTGTGCGCGGCGGTCGGCTTGTTGCCGGACGCCGCCATCGCGATCAGCACCTGCTGTTCAAACGGCCAATGTGCGCCGCATTCGAGGTCAGCGCCGGTCTTGCCGGCCTTTTTCAGCATGCCCAATGCAGTCTCGACATGCCCCGCTTCGCCGGAATGGGAGGCGCAGGCGAGCGCCAGCTCCTTCGTCGAGAAGCCGTAACGGTCCGCCGCGCCGCTTTCCATCAGCGGCAATGCCTGGATGGCTTTGACAGCGGATCGCGGGAAGACCGGAACCTCAACGTCGCCGAGCGACATCGCCGCCTTGCCATAGGCATCGCACACGGCCACCGCGCCCAGATGCCGACTTTCGACCTCGCTGCCGCGAATAACCTCCACCAAGACCGGATTGGACATTTTCTCTCCCGAGGTTCACAAATTTTGGCGCAGACGCGACAAAGTTTGCCGGTTTGCACGGACGGCAGGTTCACCGTTATCCCGTACTCTGTCCATAGCTCGAGTTCAGAAATTTCCAATTCATGGCGAAACGCAGACCCAACATACTGATCGTCATGGCTGATCAGTTCAACGGCACGCTGTTTCCTGACGGACCGGCGGCGTTTTTGCATGCGCCTCATCTCAAAGCACTGGCGGCCCGCTCGATCCGCTTTGCCAATACCTACACCGCCTCGCCGCTGTGTGCGCCGGCGCGCGCCTCCTTCATGTCCGGGCAATTGCCGTCGCGCACCCGCGTTTATGACAATGCCGCCGAGTTTGCTTCCGACATTCCCACCTACGCGCATCATTTGCGCCGGGCCGGCTACCATACCTGCCTGTCCGGCAAGATGCACTTTGTCGGCCCCGACCAGCTGCACGGATTTGAGGAGCGCCTGACCACGGACATCTATCCGGCGGATTTCGGCTGGACGCCTGACTACCGCCTGCAGGGTGAGCGCATCGACTGGTGGTACCACAATCTTGGTTCGGTCACGGGCGCCGGAATTGCCGAGATCACCAACCAGATGGAGTATGATGACGAGGTCGCCTTCTTCGCCAACCAGAAACTCTACCAGTATGCACGCACATCGACCGGCGATGACCGTCGGCCCTGGTGCCTGACGGTTTCCTTCACGCATCCGCACGATCCTTACGTGGCACGGAAGAAATACTGGGACCAGTATGGCGACTGCGCCGAGCTTGATCCCGTAACGGCCGAAATCCCTTACGAGGCGCAGGACCAACATTCCAAACGCCTTCTGGACGCATGCGACCACGGCAATTTTGACATCAAGCGAGCCGACGTCCGCCGTGCGCGGCAGGGCTATTTCGCCAATATCTCGTATCTGGACGAAAAGGTTGGGGAACTGATCGAGACCTTGCGTGCGACGCGAATGCTTGATGATACGGTCATCGTGTTCACGTCGGATCATGGCGACATGCTGGGCGAGCGCGGCCTGTGGTTCAAGATGAGCTTTTTTGAAGGCTCGGCACGTGTGCCCTTCATGATGGCGGGGCCGGGCCTTGAGCCAAGCCTCGTCACTGAACCCGTCTCCACACTCGACATCAATCCGACGCTCGGCGCTCTTGCCGGCATCGACCTGTCTGAGATCGCCCCGTGGACAGATGGCGAAAGCCTTCTGCCCGTGGCGTCGGGTTCTGCGCGCACGCAGCCTGTTCCAATGGAGTATGCGGCTGAGGGTTCGATGGCCCCGCTGGTTGCCCTGCGCGAAGGGCCTTACAAATTTGTCCATTGCGAAGCTGATCCGCCGCAGCTTTACCACCTTGGAAATGATCCGCACGAGATGAACAATCTTGCCAAGGATACGACATATTCCTTGCTCGTGACCGGTTTCATGAACAAGGTGCGGTCGAAATGGGATATGGAAGCCTTTGACAAGGCCGTGCGAGAGAGCCAGGCGCGGCGATGGGTCGTCTATGATGCCCTGCGCAATGGTGCTTACTATCCTTGGGATTATCAGCCATTGCAGAAGGCATCTGAGCGTTACATGCGCAACCACATGGATTTGAACGTTTTGGAAGAAAACGCCCGTTTTCCAAGAGGCGAATAATGAGCGCGGGTAAACATTTCACCGATTTGCCGGTCTCGCTCGAGGCCGATTTTGTCATCGTCGGCTCGGGGTCGGCAGGCGCTGCGCTCGCCTACCGGCTCTCGGAAGATGGCAAGCACACGGTCGCTGTCATCGAATATGGCGGGACCGATATCGGGCCGCTCATTCAAATGCCCTCGGCCCTGTCAATCCCGATGAGCTTGCCATTGTACAATTGGGGTTTTCGCACCGAGCCGGAACCGCATCTGGGCGGCCGCCGTCTCGCGACGCCTCGGGGCAAGGTGCTCGGCGGATCATCCTCGATCAACGGCATGGTTTATGTGCGCGGGCACGCCCGAGACTTTGACTATTGGGCTGACGAAGGTGCTACCGGCTGGTCCTTTGCTGATGTGCAACCCTATTTTCATCGCATGGAGAACGTTGCAGGCGGCGATGATGGCTGGCGCGGCCGCGATGGGCCGATGCATGTCAAAAAGGGAGCGCAGCACAATCCGCTTTATCATGCCTTTGTCGAGGCGGGACGGCAGGCGGGGTTTGAGACCACCGCCGACTATAATGGCGCCAAGCAGGAAGGCTTTGCGACCATGGAGCACACGATCCATCAAGGCCGGCGCTGGTCTGTGGCCAACGCCTATCTGCGCCCGGCGCTGAAGCGGCAAAACGTCAGCCTCATCAAGGGCTTTGCCCGCCGCGTTGTCATTGAGAATCAACGCGCCACCGGTGTTGAGATCGAGGCAAATGGCCGCATTGAAGTGGTCAAGGCACGGCGCGAAGTCATTCTTGCGGCCTCCTCGATCAATTCGCCCAAACTCCTCCTACTTTCCGGCATCGGGCCCGCCGCGGAACTTGCCAGCCTTGGCATCGAGGTGATTGCCAACCGGGCCGGCGTCGGCAAGAACCTGCAAGACCATATGGAAGTTTATATCCAGCAGCGCTGCCTGCAGCCGATCACGCTTTACTCGAAACTCAATCTTTTCTCGAAGGGGCTGATTGGCGCCGAATGGCTGTTCCTCAAGACCGGGCTTGGTGCGACGAACCATTTTGAATCCTGTGCTTTTGTCCGTTCGGCGCCTGGTGTGGATTATCCGGACATCCAGTTTCACTTCATTCCGGTCGCCGTTCGCTATGACGGGACGGCCGCCGTCAAGGGCCACGGGTTTCAGGCGCATGTCGGGCCGATGCGCTCGAAATCGCGCGGCGAAATCACGCTGCGCTCGCCCGACCCGAATGACGATCCAAAAATCCTGTTCAACTACATGTCGCATCCCGACGACTGGCGCGATTTCCGCCATTGCGTGCGGCTGACCCGCGAGATATTCGGACAAAAAGCGTTCGACCCCTACCGCGGCGAAGAAGTCCAGCCCGGCGCGCATGTACAGAGCGATGATGAAATTGACGCGTTCATCACGGAACATGTCGAAAGCGCCTATCATCCCTGCGGCTCGGCCAAGATGGGATCGCTGAAAGACCCGATGGCGGTTGTCGATCCCGAGTGCCGGGTGATCGGCGTCGATGGCTTGCGCGTTGCCGATTCCTCGATTTTCCCGCTGGTCACCAACGCCAACTTGAATGCGCCGTCGATCATGACCGGCGAAAAAGCCGCCGACCACATTCTCGGCAGACAACCGCTGCCCCGCTCAAATCTTGAACCCTGGATCAACCCACGCTGGGAGGTTTCGGACAGATAGCTTCTGTGCCAAACTTGCCAAGAATAACGCCAGACCATATCTTTGTGGTTGGCAGGCGTTCAAAATGGGACTTTTCGTATGCGGGACTTGGTCAAAATTGCAGACACCATCAAGAAACTGATCGCAATTGAACTTGCTCCGGTAGAAATTCTTGATGTTAAAGTTCAGACAGCTTTTGATCGAGAGGGTGACGAATATCTGCGCGTCAACGTGCTGTACGACGGTGTCCCGCGAGATTTGGATTTCAAGAAAACATCAGGGATGATTCGGCTGTTGAGGCCGAAACTGCTTGAATTGATGGGAGAGACGGCATTTCCTGTGATTTCTTATATTTCCTCCTCTGACCTTGGGGATCGGCACTTTGCTGCCGCGTGACCTGATCGCGACAGCTCGCAAGTTGGCTGTTGCCAATGCGAAGAAACCAAGGCAATCGGATTTGAAGCGCTCCGTCAGCAGCACCTACTATGCCTTGTTTCACATGATCGCCAGAACATCCGCCGACTCGCTTATCGGCGTTTCAAAAGCAGATAGGGCAAACAGGGCATGGCAACAGGTCTATCGGGCTTTGAATCACGGTCCAGCAAAAACGGCTTGCAAGAACGGAGAAATTTCACGCTTTCCGCGGGAAGTTCAGGACTTTGCCAATACATTTGTCGAAATGCAGGCAAAGCGCCAAAACGCCGATTATGACCCGTTCTCGAGGGTCTTCAAACACGAAGTCCTCGCAGACATTGAAAACGTAAAGCAAGTCATTGACAATTTCGCCAGCGTCAGCGTGAGAGACAAGAAGGCATTTGCAGCTTGGGTTCTGTTTCAGCAAAGACCCAGACAAGAAAATTAAAACTGAAATCTTTACGATGGAAAACGATGCGCGCCCAACCTAATGCTTCTCACTACATCGCGGGAAAATTCACCGAAGACACATCCGGCGCAGTGCTGGAAAGCGTCTACCCCGCCACTGGCGAGGTGATCGCGCGGCTCCATTGCGCCACCCCGGCCCTGATCGACCGCGCCGTTGACGCGGCCCGCGCGGCGCAGCCGGCCTGGGCGGCGCTGAAACCTGTCGAGCGCGGACGCATCCTGCGCAAAGCCGCCGATATCCTGCGCAGGCGCAACCAGGAAATCTCTGAGATCGAAACCCTTGATACCGGCAAAGCCATTCAGGAAACAACGGTGGCAGATGCGGCCTCTGCCGCTGACACGCTTGAATTCATGGGCGGCGCCATCGCGGCATTCAACGGTGAGCATATCGACCTTGGCGGCCCTTTTGCCTACACGCGCCGGGAAGCCATTGGCATTTGCGCGGGGATCGGGGCGTGGAATTACCCGATCCAGGGCGCGGCGTGGAAGTCCGCCCCGGCGCTTGCCATGGGCAATGCCTTTATTTTCAAACCGTCGGAGAACACGCCGCTTTCAGCGCTCGCGCTTGCCGAGGCTTATGAAGAGGCGGGGCTTCCTGCCGGACTGTTTTCGGTGGTGCAGGGACGCGGCGATGTTGGCGGCATGCTGGTCAATCACCCACTTATCGACAAGATATCCCTGACCGGTTCAGTGCCGACCGGCCAGAAAGTGCTGGCGCTTGCCGGTGCGCAGATGAAACACGCCACCATGGAGCTCGGCGGCAAGTCACCTCTGGTCATATTTGATGATGCCGATCTCGAAAACGCCATTGGCGGCGCCATGCTCGGCAATTTCTATTCAACGGGGCAAGTCTGTTCGAACGGCACCCGCGTTTACGTGCAGTCGGGCCTGCATGATCGTTTCGTTTCGCGTCTCGTTGAACGCACCAAGGCGATCAGGATCGGCGACCCGATGGATCCTGACACCCAGATGGGCCCGATGGTCAGTCTTGCGCAACGCGACAAAGTGCTGGGCTATATCGACATCGGCAAGAAGGAAGGCGCGCATCTGGCGCATGGCGGCGGCGTCCCGAGGCTTCAGGGCTTTGAAAACGGCGCATGGATTGAGCCCACCATCTTCACCGGTGTTTCGGACCAGATGCGCATTGCGCGCGAGGAAATCTTCGGACCCGTCATGGCGGTTCTGTCCTTTGATGATGAAGAAGAGGTGATCGCGCGCGCCAACGACACCGAGTTCGGCCTTTCAGCCGGTGTATTTACAAACGACCTTTCGCGCGGCCACCGCGTCATCGGCCAAATGCAGGCCGGCACGTGCTGGATCAATAATTACAACCTGTCGCCTTCAGAAATGCCGTTCGGCGGATTCAAGAAATCGGGCATCGGGCGGGAAAACTCGCTTGAAGCATTGCGGCACTACAGCCAGATCAAGACCGTCTATGTCGAGACAGGAAACGTCGCCAGTCCTTATTGAGAAGGCTTGATCGCCAGATACGCCGTCAGTGCGCAGACCAGGTGGTAGAATATGCTGGCTGGAACATCTTGCGCTTTGGTGCGTCCTCTTTCGTCGATCAGGTCAATCCACAAGCCCTGCGGGGCAGGATCGATGTGCCAGCGGAACAGCCGCCCGACGCGGCCCTCGATCTCCGGCTTCATGTCCGGCCCGCCGGTTCCGTCCAACGCGAGCGCCGCCTTGATCACTTCGGTCTGCGGCCATGACCGCGACGTGCGCTGGAGCGGCAGCCCGTCCTTTGACACGGCGTCATAA
>JANNRN010000312.1:0-4159 GCA_031401375.1 Phyllobacteriaceae bacterium
GACTTTGGCGCGGCCTCGGATGGAGACGGCGATCGCAATCTCATCATCGGAAAAGGAATTTTTGTCACGCCGTCGGATTCGGTGGCAATGCTCGCGGCAAACGCAAGGCACGCGCCCGGTTACAGGCGCGGCTTGACCGGCATTGCCCGCTCGATGCCGACCAGCGGCGCTGCGGACCGTGTGGCCGAAAAGCTCGGGATCAGCCTTTATGAGACGCCGACGGGCTGGAAGTTCTTCGGCAATCTTCTTGATGCCGGCAAAGTGACCATATGCGGTGAGGAAAGCGCGGGCACCGGTTCGGATCATGTGCGCGAGAAGGACGGGCTTTGGGCGGTGTTGCTGTGGCTCAACATCCTTGCGGCCCGCAAGGAGCCGGTGAAGGACATCGTCGTCAAGCATTGGGCGGAATACGGCCGCAACTACTATTCCCGCCACGATTACGAGGAGGTTGAGACAGATAAGGCGAATACGGTGATGAACAGCCTCTCCGACCGCCTGTCCACCCTTCCGGGCACGAAACTCGGAGCGCTTACCATCAAGGGCGCTGACAATTTCACCTACCACGACCCGGTTGATGGTTCTGTCAGTGCCAATCAGGGCATCCGCATCCTGTTGGAAGGCGGTTCGCGCATCGTTTACCGTCTGTCGGGAACCGGCACGTCAGGCGCGACATTGCGCGTGTATATCGAACGCTATGAACCCGATCCCGCAAGGCACGGCATGGAAACGCAGGCGGCGCTGTCCGATCTGATTTCCGCTGCGGACGAATTAGCGGGAATCGCTGCAAAAACAGGCCGGAAAGCGCCTTCCGTCATTACATGACCCATCATCATGGCCACCTGAAGCCCGGCGTGCATTTCGGCGCCGACGGTGTCACGTTTGCCGTTGTGTCCCAGCACGCAACGGACATGACGCTTTGCCTGTTCGGCGCGAAGGGTGACAAGGAGATCAGCCGCCATGCCATGCAGCGCACACCGGGCGGCGTCTTTACGCTGACCATTCCGGGCCTCAAGGCCGGCGCGCGCTACGGTTTTCGCGCCAATGGCCCCTGGCAGCCGGATCACGGCCATTTGTTTGATCCGGCCAAGCTGCTGGTTGATCCGCACGCCACCCGCATTGACCGGCCGTTCCGCTATCACGCTGATCTAGGCAAGCGTGGCGCAGAAACCTGCGGGCTGGTGCCAAAGGCCGTGCTCGAGGATCACAAGGACCAGCGGCGCGGCAAGCCGGTAGCCTTGCGGGAAGGCGGATTGATCTACGAAGTGCCGGTTCGTGCCTTCTCCAAACTGAACCCCGGTATTCCTGAAAAGCTGCGGGGAACGCTGGCGGCGATTGCTCATCCCGTCTCGATCGCGCATTTCAAGAAGATCGGCGTCGCTGCGGTCGAACTGATGCCGATCACCGCCTGGATTGACGAACGGCACTTGGCGCCGCTTGGTCTTGTCAATGCCTGGGGCTACAATCCGGTGACGTTCATGGCGCTTGATCCAAGACTGGCGCCGAACGGATTTGCCGATCTTAAGGATGTGGCGGACGCTTTGCATGCGCATGGCATCGCGCTCTTTGTCGATGTTGTGTTCAATCACAGCGGCGAGAGCGATCTTGACGGGCCTGTCCTGTCGATGCGGGGTCTGGATAATGCGCTCTACTATCGTCACCATGCCGACGAACCGGGCGCCTTGGTCAATGACACCGGCACGGGCAATACGCTGGCGGTTGACCGTGCCCCGGTGCGCGAATTGGTGCTGGCGGCGCTGCGCCATTTTGTCGTGGCCGGCGGTGTTGACGGCTTTCGTTTTGACCTTGGCGTGACCCTTGGCCGAACCGAGCGGGGTTTCTCGCCGCATGCGCCGCTTTTCGAAGCAATGCGCCACGATCCTGTGCTGGCGGATTGCACGATGATTGGCGAACCCTGGGATCTCGGGCCGGATGGCTATCAACTCGGAAATTTCCCGCCCCAGTTTCTCGAGTGGAACGACCGCTATCGCGACGATGTGCGCCGGTTCTGGCGCGGTGACCGCTCAACGCTCGGGGCGGTCGCCACGCGTCTCGCCGGATCGTCCGATTTCTTTGCAAAGAGCGGCACGTCGACCCGGAGTGTGAATTTCCTTGCCGCCCATGACGGGTTCACCCTTGCCGACGTGACGTCGCACCGGCGCCGCCACAACTATGCCAATGGCGAGGGAAACCGTGACGGGCATGGTGAGAACTTTTCCTGGAATCACGGCCATGAAGGCAGCACCTCTTCGCCCCTGGCCATGGCGCGGCGCAACGAGGATGTGCGTGCAATGCTGGCCTTGCTTTTTGTCTCGCGCGGAACCCCCATGCTGACCGCGGGCGATGAGTTCGGGCGGACCCAGCACGGCAACAACAACGCCTATGCGCAGGACAACGAAGTGACGTGGCTCAACTGGGCCGGGCGTGACAAAAGCCTTGAGGACTTCGTCTCGGCGCTGTCTTCTTTTCGAGCCGCTCATCCCGCCCTGATGTCGGCAACTTTGCTGAACGGCTCGGGACCGGGGACCGGCAAGACCCCTGACATATTCTGGTTTCGCGCCAACGGCGAAGAAATGGCCATGACTGACTGGGAAAACCCCGAAAGCGGCTTTCTCGGTCTGGTGCTTGCCGTTCAGACACATTCAGATATCGACCGGGTTGCCGTGGTCATCAACCGCAATGCCGGCAAATTGGCGGCGCATGCGCCGCCTGCCGGCAAAGGCATGAAATGGCATTGCGCCCTTTCGACAAGACCCATACGCAAAGCTGCGGACGGGTTCGAGTTGCCGCCCCATTCTGTCGCCCTGTTCATGGCGAAGAAGAGCCGTTGATCCCGCCTTTCGGCGCTTCGAACCCGGCGCTCTTGTGCGTCTCGTCGCGATAGGGCTGCCCGCAACTCCACTGGGAAATAGCGCAGGCTTCATGGCATTTACTGCGTCGATGCGGCATGCCGGTTCTGCTGTTTGATAAAATCGACGAAAGCGCGAAGCCCGGCCGGCATCAGACGCCGTTCGGGAAAGTACAGAAAAGGGCCGGGAAATGGCGGGCACCAGTCTTCGAGCACCGCTTCGAGCCGTCCCGCGGCAATGTCTGCCTCGCAATGCTCGGAAAACAACAGCGCCAGCCCGAGTCCGCGCCGGGCCGCCTCGAGCTGGATGAGGGCATCGCTGCTGGCAAGCGGGCCGCTGGGGCGAAAGGCGAATTCTTCGCCGTCCTTCTCAAACGTCCAGGGCCATTGATTGCCGCGCGGGAAGATTTGCGCAAAGCACCGGTGCTGCGCAAGGTCGCGCGGATGCGCCGGGCGTCCGTACCGGTCGAGGTAGGCAGGTGAGCCCACAGCCTGAAACTTCTGCGGCGCGCCGAGTGAAATGGCGATCATGTCTTGGCTGAGACTTTCGCCGTAACGAACACCCGCATCAAACCCGGCTGCCACGACATCGACAAAGGCTTCATCAGCGACAATTTCCACCCGCATCAGCGGATGGGAATCGAGAAAATCAAGCACCAGCGGCACCAGACGGAATTGCAATGCCGGGCGCGGTCCATTGATGCGCAAGGTGCCGCTCGGGGAGTCGCCAAATCTGCCGATGCTGGCAAGCGCTGCGCCGATGACGCCCATGGCCGGCGCGATTTGATCAAGCAGCGTGTTGCCGGCCTCAGTGAGCGCCACGCTTCTTGTGGTCCGGTTAAACAGGCGCACGCCAAGCTGCGCCTCAAGGTCGCGAATGCGCTCGCTGAGATTGGGCGCCGACATCCCAAGTTCGATGGCTGCGCGGCGAAAGCTCATATGGCGGGCGACAACGGCAAACAGCCGCAATCCGTTAAGGTCTTGGCGAATCATTATTCGTAATTTCCGAATGGGTCGTAAGTAATTATGCGGATTATCTGTAACAATGATTGCCGCTAGTTTTCAACCAGAAACAACGTGCAGCAGAAGAATGACGGCGAGTTTCTTGACCGGGTCTTTTCTTTGCAAACAAAAGGACAGCACCAATGACACGCACTCTTGGCAAAAACGGCCCCAGGGTTTCCGCCCTTGGGCTTGGCGCGATGGGTATGTCCGACTTTTACGGTCCCGCCGACCGCGCCGAGAGCATCGCAACCATTCACGCTGCGCTGGACGCCGGCATCAACCTGATTGACACCGGTGACTTCTATGGCA
>JANNRN010000313.1:0-13061 GCA_031401375.1 Phyllobacteriaceae bacterium
GGCCATCGCCTCCATGATCAAGGCAGACTCCAGCCGCCCAAGGCCCGAACCGCCCGCCTCCGGCGAAACACAGATGGCGCCGAAGCCGAGTTCCGCCGCCGCTTTGACGGTATCGCGCGGGAAAATGCATTTCTCGTCCCATAGGGCTGCATGCGGCGAGATGGCTTGCGCAGTGAAACGCCGGGCCGTATCCTGAATTGCGCGCTGTTCATCCGTGAGGTCAAATTGCATAACGACCACCTCCGCTCACATTATCCGCCTTTCGCAGCGCAATGGAAGGGCTCGAACAATTGTCCGCAAACAAGGCGGAACGCAGCGCATTGCGTTTTCCGGCGGCGCCTTGATTGTGACCGGCAATGAACATCATCCAGTCCGCCATCTCGACCCGGTCCCCCGAGTTCATCGACAACTCGGCGCGCATGCAGGCGCTGTCGGATGATGTTTCCGCGAAAGCCGCAATCATCAAGCGCGGCGGCAGCGATGAAGCCCGCGCCCGCCACGTGGCGCGCGGCAAGCTCCTGCCGCGCGAACGCGTTTCCCAGATCCTTGATCCAGGCTCGCCTTTTCTAGAGGTCGGGCTTTTCGCCGCGCATGACGTCTACGACGAAGAGGTTCCTGCCGCAGGAATAATTGCCGGTATCGGACGTGTCTGTGGCCGCGAATGCATGATCATCTGCAATGATGCGACGGTGAAAGGCGGCACTTATTATCCGCTGACGGTCAAGAAACATCTGCGCGCCCAGGAAATTGCCGCGCAAAACGCCCTGCCCTGCATTTACCTGGTCGACTCCGGCGGCGCCAATCTGCCGAACCAGGATGAGGTGTTCCCCGACCGCGATCATTTTGGCCGGATATTCTTCAATCAGGCGCACATGTCCGCGCGGGGCATCGCCCAGATCGCCGTGGTCATGGGCTCGTGCACGGCAGGCGGCGCCTATGTTCCGGCCATGTCCGACGAGACGATCATTGTGCGCGGGCAAGGCACCATATTTCTGGCCGGCCCGCCGCTGGTGAAGGCCGCGACCGGCGAAATCGTCGCGCCCGAGGATCTCGGCGGCGCTGATCTTCACACCCGCCAATCCGGTGTCGCTGACCATTACGCGCTGAACGACCGGCATGCGCTTAATCTTGCGCGCGCGGCAATTGGCCATCTCAATCATGTGCCATCAAGAAGCGTCTTGCTGCAGCCGCCGGAGCCGCCGCGTTACGATCCTGCGGAAATCCCCGGCATTGTGCCGACTGACTTCCGCACCTCCTATGACGTGCGCGAAGTCATTGCCCGAATAGTCGATGGCTCGCGTTTCGATGAATTCAAGCGGACCTATGGCACGACGCTGGTGACGGGGTTTGCCCATGTTCACGGCATACCCGTCGGCATCATCGCCAATGCAGGCGTTTTGTTTTCCGATTCGGCGCTGAAGGGCGCCCATTTCATCCAGCTCTGCTGTCAGCGCGGCATTCCGCTGGTGTTCCTGCAAAATATCACCGGCTTCATGGTCGGCCGCAAATATGAAGCCGGCGGCATTGCCAAGGACGGCGCCAAACTGGTGAGCGCAGTTGCCAACGCCGCCGTGCCGAAAGTCACCATGCTGATCGGCGCTTCCTTCGGCGCCGGCAATTATGGCATGTGCGGCAGGGCTTATGGCCCGCGCTTCCTGTGGACATGGCCGAATTCGAAGATCGCGGTCATGGGTGCGGAACAGGCGGCTGGCGTGCTTGCCACCGTCAAACAGGAAACGGTCGAGCGGCGCGGCGGCACATTCACCGATGAAGACGAGGCAAAACTCAAAGCACCGGTGCTGGCCCGCTTTGAAACACAGAGCCATCCGGCCTACGCATCCGCCCGTCTGTGGGATGACGGCATCATCGACCCGGCCCGCAGCCGCGATGTTCTGGCCCTCAGTCTTGCCGCAGCCCTCAACGCACCCGTCGAAGCAACGCGCTTCGGCGTTTTCAGGATGTGAGGCAAATGTTCGCCAAACTCCTCATCGCAAACCGTGGAGAGATCGCCGTCCGCGTGGCGCGAACGGCGCGCCGCATGGGCATTGCCACAGTCGCCGTCTATTCAGACGCCGACCGCAATTCCATGCATGTCAGAATGGCCGACGAAGCGTTTCGCATTGGTCCCGCGCCGGCAACAGAGAGCTACCTGAAGGCACACGAAATCATTGACGTTGCGCTGCGCAGCGGCGCCGAGGCCATTCATCCGGGCTACGGCTTTCTGTCCGAGAACCCCGATTTCGCCGAGGCGGTGACGCGCGCCGGTCTTGTTTTCATCGGGCCGCCCGCAGCCGCAATCCGCGCCATGGGTCACAAGGACAGGGCGCGGATGTTGATGCAGGCGGCAGGCGTACCCGTTGTGCCCGGCTACAATGGCGAAGATCAGGATGCCGCCCGACTTGAAAGCGAGGCCCGGCGCATCGGATTTCCGGTGCTGATCAAGCCGATTGCGGGCGGCGGCGGCAAGGGCATGCATAGCGTTGAGCGGCCGCAGGATTTTTCCGAAGCGCTGCAGCGCGCCCACCTTGAAGCGGCTTCAGTTTTTGGCGACAGACGTGTCCTTCTTGAACGGTTCCTCGCAAAAGCCCGCCATATCGAAATCCAGGTTTTTGCCGACAGTCACGGCAACACCATTCACCTTTTTGAACGCGACTGTTCGCTGCAGCGCCGTCATCAAAAGGTGATCGAGGAAGCGCCGGCGCCGGGTATGTCAGCCGAACTGCGCGCTGCGATGGGCAAGGCGGCGGTGGAGGCCGCCAAGGCCGTTGGCTATGTCGGGGCGGGAACGGTCGAGTTCATCGTCGACGCTTCTGCAGGCCTCTCCAATCAGCACTTCTACTTCATGGAAATGAACACACGCCTGCAGGTCGAGCACCCGGTCACCGAAATGATCACCGGCCTTGATCTGGTCGAATGGCAATTGCGCGTTGCCAATGGCGAGGCGCTGCCCAAGGCCCAAGGCGATGTCACCATCTCGGGTCACGCCATCGAGGCGCGTCTTTACGCCGAAGACCCGGCGCGCGCATTCCAGCCGCAAGTCGGACGTTTGTCGCGCCTTGAGTTTCCGGCGGGTGAGGGCCTGCGCTTTGACGCCGGCGTTGAGGAAGGCGACGCGATCACGCCCTTCTATGATCCGATGATCGCCAAACTCGTCGCCCATGCGCCAACCCGGGCGGCAGCGCTGCAGCGCTTGGCGGCGGCGCTTGCCATGGCCCAGATCGCCGGGTGCCGAACGAACGTTGTCTTTCTGAACCGGCTCCTGCGTGATCCCGGTTTTTCCGTGGGCGAGGTCGATACCGGTTTTATCGAACGCAACATCGGCCATCTCCTGAAGGGCGGCAAACCGCCGCCCGAAGCAGTTGCCGCAGCGATGCTCTATGCCAGTGGCCATCTTACCCGGTCAGCCGGTTCATCGCCTTTTGATACGCTCACCAATTTCCGGCTATGGCGAGGCGAGGCGCGCAGCGTTGAGTTCCTCGTCGATGGTGCGCCGCTCAGCGCGGCTCTCGATCATATCGGCGGCACGGAATTCGAACTTGACGGGCCGGACCAGCCCTTGCGTTTCTCGCTGCTGGGCGCGGATGACAATACGCTCAGGCTGATGTTTGACGGTCGTGTCGCGCCGCTCACTTACTTTCACAATGGCAATTTTCTGGCCGTCGGCCTCAGCGGCGCGATCCATGAATTCGCCGCGGTCGAAACGGCCGCTGCGCATGCCGGCGAGGATGCAGGCGGCGATATGGTGATTGCCCCGATGCCCGGACTTGTCACCGCTGTCAGCGTCAAGCCCGGCGATCCTGTCGAGAAGGGCGATGCCGTCGCCGTGACGGAAGCGATGAAAATGGCGTTCACGCTGCGGGCCCCGCGCACGGGCAAGATTGCGGCAATCCGCGTGGCGGTGGGAGATCAAGTCGAAGAAGGCGCTGTCATCGCCGTGCTCGAGGATGCGGATGCCTGAAAACCAGCATGTGCGCATCTGCGAAATGTCGCCGCGTGACGGGCTGCAGAACGAGGCGAAATTTGTCTCGACCGACGACAAGATCCGCCTTGTCGATCTCCTGTCAGCCACAGGCTTGCGCTACATTGAGGCGGCAAGTTTTGTCTCACCCAAGCGGGTGCCGCAGATGGCCGATGGTCATGAGGTCCTCTCGCGCATCAGCCGCAAAAACGGCGTCACCTATGCGGCGCTGACGCCAAATCTTCGCGGGTACCACGATGCGGTGAAGGCAGGCGCTGATGAAGTCGCCGTCTTCGCCTCGGCGTCCGAGCGCTTCAGTGAGGCGAATATCGGCTGCTCGATCAACGAGAGCCTTGAGCGTTATCAACAAGTGTGCCGCAAGGCGGAAGCGGACGGCATGCCGGTGCGCGGCTATGTGTCTTGCGTGATTGCCTGCCCTTATGAAGGCGCGGTCGCGCCGGAAGCCGTGCGCAAAGCGGCCGCTTCGCTTCTGCACATGGGTTGCCGGGAAATATCGCTGGGTGACACCATTGGTGTCGGCACGCCCGATGAAGTCAACACATTGCTCGATGCCCTTGTGCCCTCCATTCCGGCCCAAAAATTGGCCGGGCATTTTCATGATACCTATGGCAGGGCGCTGGACTGCATCCGCAGCAGTCTCGATCATGGCCTGCGCATCTTCGACGCCTCCGTCGGCGGCGCAGGCGGCTGTCCCTTCGCGCCCGGCGCAAAGGGCAATGCGGCAACCGAGAAAGTCGTTGCGATGCTGGAGGCGGAAGGATTTCTTACCGGCATTGACGCCCTCGCCCTGCAGCAGGCCGCCGTTTTCATGGCGCGGATTCTGGGACGACAGCCATGACGCAGGTCTTTGAAACAATCAGCCTTGCAACGGATGCGCGCGGCATTGCCCGCCTCGTTCTCAACCGGACCGCCAAGCACAACGCGCTCAACGCCGCCATGATCAGTGAAATCACCGAGGCCGCCAATGCGCTTGCCCATGACAAGCGGGTGCGCGCGCTCGTCTTGTCGGCGAACGGCACGAGCTTCTGCGCCGGCGGTGATCTTGGCTGGATGCAGGCGCAAAGCGCGGCTGACCGTGCCGAGCGAATCGCCGAAGCGTCGCACCTAGCCAGGATGCTGCAATTGCTCGACGAATTGCCAAAGCTCCTCATTGGCGTGATCGAAGGTCCGGCGTTTGGCGGCGGCGTCGGGCTCGCCTCAGTTTGCGACATCATCCTGGCAACGCCCGAAGCCCGCTTTGCTCTCACCGAAACCCGCCTTGGCCTGATCCCGGCGACCATCTCGCCTTTCGTCATTCGCCGCATCGGCCTTGCCAATGCGCGCCGCTTTGCCCTCAACGCCAACCCCTTCAATGCTGAAACGGCGCAGACAATCGGACTTGTCTGCGAAATCCACGCCGCCACCGATATCGGCGCGGCGCTGGAACGGCAACTCGCCTTGGCGCTTGCCTGCGCACCGGGTGCGATCGCCGATACAAAACGGCTGTTCAGGGCCATCGCCAGCGGCAGCCTCTCGCAAACCAGCACTGTCGAAGCGCTGGCCGATCGCTGGGAGAGCGAAGAGGCGCGCCAAGGCATTGAAGCCTTCTTTCAGCAAGGGAAACCGCCATGGGCAGTTTGACCAGCGACCCGATTGTCATCACGGCAGCCAAACGCACGCCGATCGGCAGCTTTCAGGGAAGCCTGTCCGGGCTCTCCGCGCCAAAACTCGGATCCATCGCCATCAGGGCGGCGCTTGCCACTTGCGCCATCGACGCGGTCGATGAAGTGTTCATGGGAAATGTCCTGCCTGCCGGCCTTGGCCAGAACCCGGCGCGGCAAGCGGCGCTTGGCGCGGGGCTGGCGCAAAGCACTCCCGCCGTCACCGTATCGAAAGTCTGCGGCTCCGGCATGAAGGCGCTGATTCTCGGCCATGACAGCATCTTGGCGGGGAGCAATACGCGCGTGCTGGTCGGCGGCATGGAATCCATGACCAATGCGCCCTATCTTTTGCCCAAGGCGCGCGGTGGCCTGCGGCTCGGACATGGCGAGGTCAAGGATCACATGTTCACCGACGGGCTGGAGGACGCTTATTCCGGCCGTCTGATGGGAACCTATGCGGAAGACACCGCGCAAGGCTACCAGTTCTCACGGGCCGATCAGGATGCCTTTGCCATCCAGTCGCTGCAACGCGCCCTTGCCGCCCATCAATCAGGGGCGTTCAGCCAAGAACTAGTCACCGTCAACGAGATATCCGGCCGGACAAGTGTCACCCTTGAGCGCGACGAGCAGCCGGGCAAAGCCGACGTGAACCGTATCCCGCAGCTGCGCGCTGCCTTCCGCGATGGCGGCACGGTGACAGCAGCCAACTCATCGTCAATATCCGACGGTGCTGCGGCGCTCGTCCTGATGCGCGCATCGGAGGCTGAGAAAATCGGCGCAACGCCGCTCGCCATGATTTCGGGCCATGCCGGCCACGCGCGCGAGCCGGGCCAGTTCACCACCGCCCCGATCGGCGCGGTCGAGACGCTGTTGGCAAAGCTCGGCTGGCGTTCTACGCAGGTGGAGCTTTACGAAATCAACGAAGCCTTCGCAATTGTCGCCATGGCCGCGATACGCGATCTTGGCCTTGCGCCTGACATCGTCAACGTCAATGGCGGCGCGTGCGCCATGGGTCATCCGATCGGCGCATCAGGCGCAAGGATCATCGTCACCCTCATTCACGCCATGATCGCCCGCGGTGCCCAAAAAGGCATCGCAACCTTGTGCATAGGCGGCGGCGAAGCAACGGCTGTCGGGATCGAATTATTCGGCTGAGGCGCCGCGGGCCATGACCGTCCGGCAGCGTCCCGCGAAAATCCGCTTCTGTTCCAAGACATCGCCATTCCCAACCTCACCGCTCAAAGCTCTGGCCGCTTTGCATCCAGAAATACTGGCGCGCCGTCAGATTCATGTGGCATCTGGAAATGTCGATCTGATTTTCCCTGCCGCCCTGGCTTTCAATATAGCTCTGCTCGCACATCGCCTCGCGCCATGCGGCAAAGGCGCGCTGGACTTTGCGCAAATTGTCGTTGGTGCTGATTTCGCAGCGAATCGGCTGGCAATCCGGCGCGGGTTCGGCGGCACGGGGTTTTGCGGCTTCTTCTTCTGGCGTCTCTTCGCTCGCCGGGTCAGGTAGCGGCAGCCCAAGCCGCTCGCGGTAAGCGGCGTTCAGCAAGGAATCCCAAACATCCAGCTCCGCGCCAATACACGCATGTTCCGCCATGAGGCCGTATCCGTCCGCCCCGGCGCAAGGATAGGCCACCATGCCGATGCAGTTCTCCTGCGCATATCCGGCCTCAATTGCCCGGGCGGCGGCGGAAGAGGCGAAATAGGTTTCGGGACTTGTTTCTGTCTTTGCCTCGGGAGCATCCGCCTCCGCCGCCTTTTCCTTCGCTGCGGCGATGGCGAGGCAGGATTTCACCGCCGCCACGTTCTGCGCGCCATAGTCCTCTTCGTCTTGGGCCATGGCCGGACAAGCGGCAAGGAAAACGGCGCAGGCGATGCTTGAAACGATGCGGATCATGATCTTGGTTCTCCTGGATTTCCCTTCAGCGGCCTCATTCCTTGCCGATCACTTTCACTGAATACCCCCGGTTGGACAAGCGGCCATTCCAATGCGGCCGTACCTGCTCTATGAAAAACAACATGCGAACGCTTGAAAATGTCATCGCCGAGGCGCGGTTCCTTGCGGGTAGTGCGCCGGAAGCTCGCGCGAGCGCGGCAAGAGCGCGGCAAGAGCGCGCCCGCATGATCGCCGACACACTTGCAACCAGCGGGTTTCCTGTGTCTGATACCGGTAAAGCGAGGCTCTCGCTTGTCCCTTTGCTGTTCCAGGAAGCCAACTACGACGAGCTCGGCTGGACACGCCAGCATGAAAATCTGCGGCAGTTGAGCAGATTTTTTGAACTGGACCACCTGGTGCAATGCGCAGGAAAGCCCCGCGCCGAGGCCAGCGCCGCAGCGTTCGCCGCCTATGTCGAAGGTGCGTTCAGGGCGATCCGCATGTGAGATCACATGGTTTGTGCTGTCAGGCCCCAATGAAGGCTACCCGCCTCGCCTGGCCAATTGCGTTTCAGTTCAGATGGTTGGAAAATGAAGTCACCGCGTCTTGGCTAAAACCTGGCACGCCTCAGCCACCCATTCAGTCCAAGAGCCTGACCCGCCCGGGCTGGGGTCCGAGTCCCGGCGGAACCGGCACGGTGGTGAGGTCATAATTGGCATTGACATACATTTGGGTGCTGTCGCCGATTTCGATCCGCTTCGCCACGATCACGGTATAGGCCGAGGTCTCGGCAATCTTGTTCTTGGCCTGCACCGACAGGATTGCATTGGGCAGGTAAATCGTGCCGAGCAAGTTGGAGGCCTTCTTGCTGGCAATCTCAAAGATGGCGCCGGCGGGCGAGGCCGGGTCCTGAAAGAAAAGGATGCCCGCCATGGGCCCGCTCGAAGGTGCGACAAAATCAATCTCAGTGGTGCCGTCGAACGCAAATCGTGAGCCCGCTCCGGTAAAATAGAAACTCACGCCTGCGCCAACCGCGATGGAATTGTTCTTTGAACGCAACTCGCCGCTTTTGATAACATAGATGCCTGGCTTGAAAGTGACATCGGCATCATTTTCGATGTTGATCCCGCCGCAATACGTGCCGGGATCAAGCGCGATGGTTTGCTTGCTGACGACAAGGTTCGTGTGATCGCAAGCGCCCGCCACAGGCGCGATGCGCTCGTCCAGCGGGTCCGCCATAACCGGGCAATCGGTGGTTGGTTTCCTCGAATAATTGCCTGATTTGCCGGCATAACCTCCGACCGAGCATGAAAACTGGGCTGACAGGAGACCCTGATCCTTCGAAACCAACCCGTTCGTCGCTGAGGAATTTGAATAGACCGCGCATTCCGCCGCGTTGACCACGGCTTTTCCCGATAAGCCAACGGTTGCGGGGGCCGTTTCATCCAGCCCCACCATGCAGATATTGGTTTCACCCGAAGACGTGGCGGTGGATGAAACCCTTATTTGCGGATCGTTGCGAAAATAGCTGAGCACAAAAAAACTGTACTGGTCCATGTCAAGGGTCACATGCACCGTCCGCTTCAGCTCGTCGACACTGACGAGCGTCTTGAACTCGGTTTCGCGCGAGAAAGTCTTGCCTTCAAGGTTTCCGTTTATCATCGACACGACGACCGCTTCCGCGGTCTTTGCGTTCCATCCTTTGAGCGAGGCCTCCCGCGCTGCTGCAAGTGCCGCAGCATCGGCCGCATCCTGCATTTGCGTCTGTTGACGTTCATAAACGATCAAGTCGACCGCGCCGCCCATCAAACCGAACAGGACGGGCGACAGCAATGCAAATGAGAGCGCCAGATTGCCCGCACAATCGCGCCAAAAGTCCCTGATCCTGGAAACAACGTCAAAATCGCCCATGCGTTTGACAATAACGCATGCATTTTAACCAAGTTTCGTTGAGGAGGTTAAATTTTTAGCTGTGAAGAGCCGAATTTGCCAACCTTGTTGCGCAGCAGTTGACCAAATGCCGGTGAATCCAGGGGTTTGCTGAAGAAGTAGCCTTGAAAGATCGACACCCCCAACCGGCGCAGCGCGCTCACTTGCATTTCGGTCTCGACCCCCTCCGCGACAAGCGTGAGATCAAGCTCGCGCGAGATTGCCACTGCGCCCTCGACAAAACTTCCCGCCAGCCGGTCCTGAACCACGGCCTGAGCCACACTGCGGTCGATCTTCAGTTCTGAGAACGGGCACAGGCGCAAGATGTCGTAATTTGCCATTCCGGTCCCGTAATCGTCCAGTGCCAGGCCCAATCCGGCTATACGCACACGCGTCATCGATTCCAGAAGGATGGTAATGTCGCCGGGCAGCGCCGCCTCGGTCAGTTCGAAGGTGAATTGCCCCGGCGAAATGGTGCTTTGCTGCACGGCGGTGATGAAGAAGGACATCAGCTCCGCATCTTCAAACAGCGGCGCCGGCAGGTTGATTGAAATCACCGGTGACAGTCCCTGCGACTGCCATTTCTGCATCTGCGCAATCACTGCATCAAGAAATGACAGGGAAGCGGGACCAAGTTCGCCTGCCGCCACGAGCTTGTCGATATGATCCTGCGGCGAATGCGTGGTGCCATCTTGCAGAACGACCCGCATCAGCGCCTCGGCGCCATAAACCGATCCATCGCCAGCGTTGATCTTCGGCTGAAACACCGGGGTGACGTGTTTGAACGGCGAAGCTGAAACGGTCTTTTCGGGCATGGCCACAGGCGCCACGCTTGCCTCAACCTTGGCGACAAGCGTTTCGATTTCGCCGACGCGCAACGGTTTTGAAATTAACCCGGCAAGCTTTAGGCCAAACAGCCGCGCCAATTGCGAAGCCGAGCGGAGCACTGCCGCCGTTTCACCGCTGGCAATGGCAACGTGGCCGCCAAAGCCGCTGTCGCGCAGCACACGCATCGCCGCCAGACCGTCAAATCCGGGCATGTTCAGATCGAGAATGACAAGATCGGGCGGCGGCGGGCCTTCCAGCTGCCGCCTGAAATCACTTTCGCCGCCCGTGGCAATACGAACGTTCTTGTATCCGCACGCGTGCAGCACGGCTTCGGCAAGTGCGGCAAACACGCGGTCATCATCGACAATCAATATGCAAAGAGACGGCATGGCTTGATGTTTTCAAATTGAGTTTTTCTATCGTCGCGGCACAAGCTAACAGCCATTCGATACCCAACGCTTAACGGTTTGCCCGCGCGGGTCGTGCGGCGGCGCTTAGTCCCGATTAAGCATGCTGGTTAAACCGCCGTTTCTTGTTTTCGATTATGGTGACCGCTGAATTCCTCCAGCGGGACGGCCGGACAAGACCAGATGAAGTCGATTCGCAAGCGCATATCGTTTACCCTTGCGGCAACCGTGTTCGCCTGCACATACCTGACCGTTATCGCCTTTCTCATATCGGATTTTCGCCAATCGGTGCATGCCGAGCGGATGCGGCTGGAAAACACGGCCTCGGTCTTTGCCGCGGTATTGTCCGCGCCGGTTCGCGCTGGAAACCCGGAAGCGGCGCGCGACGCCCTTCGGGGCATCAAGAACATCGCCCATGTGAATCACATCGCTGTCCACCTCAATGACGGAACCTTGCTTGCCGAAATGGGCGGCGGCGCGATTCTCAACAGCATGACCGGATTGGTGTCGGATCTCACTTTCACCAATTTGCTGACCCTCAAGTCCATCGATGTCGAGGTTCCGGTTCGCGAAGGCGGGCAGGCAGTGGCGCGCCTGTCGATGAATGCGGATATCGACTGGATTCGCGCCGATTTCAAGCGCCGTCTGTCTGCGGCTTTATTGCTCGCGCTCATCGGCATATCGATCGCCTATTGGCTGGCAATGCGGCACGTTGCGGCGATCACCGACCCGCTTTCGGACCTGGCGCGCTCGTTTGCCGACATTGGCGGCCGCAGTGATCTGAGCCAGCGGATCGTTCGCAAGTCGGATGATGAAGTTGGCATTCTTGTTGACGCATTCAACGAGATGATCGACCGCATTGACGAACGTGACAGCATCTTGAAAGAGCATCGCGACGGCCTGCTCAAGACCGTGGCGCAGCGCACCTCGGATCTGCTCATCGCCAAGGAAGATGCCGAACAGGCCAATGCCGCCAAGTCAGAGTTCCTCGCCATGGTTGGCCATGAGATCCGCACGCCCATGAACGGCATGATGGTGATGGCCGAGATGCTGGCCGCCGCTCCGCTTTCGCCGCGCCACCTTCGCTACGCCGAGATCATCAACCGCTCCGGGCGCAATCTCCTGACCATCATCAATGACATTCTCGACATGTCAAAGATTGAGGCCGGACGCCTTGATCTTGAATCAGCTCCGTTCTCGATTGACTCGCTGATCGACGATGTTGCCGGCCTGTTTAGCGAGCGCGCCCGTGAAAAGCAGCTGTCCCTGACATTTGTCATTGATCCGCAAGTTCCGCTCTTGGTTCTAGGCGATGTCACCCGGCTCAATCAGGTCATCACCAATCTTGTCAACAATGCTCTCAAGTTCACCGAGGCGGGCGGGGTTGTCGTCGGTGTTTCGGCGCGCGCCGGATCGGCGGGATCGGTGCCGCTCACTTTCACCGTCACCGATACCGGCATTGGCATCGCATCCGACAAGCTCGAACATGTATTCGAGCGGTTTGCCCAAGGCGATCAGACCATCACGCGGCGTTTTGGCGGAACGGGGCTCGGTCTTGCCATTTCCAAGCGCCTGGTCGAAGCGATGAATGGCGCGATATCCGTCACCAGCCGCGAAGGAATTGGGTCGACATTCACTGTGAACGTGGCGCTGCCGGTCGAAAGACCAGCGGCGTCAGGGGCTTCCTTTGCCGGACGCAGGTTCGCCGTCCTGCATGACGAACAGATTCATTTTGGCGCACTCAAACAGGCGTTCGAGGGCATGCACGCCGTTGTTCTTGATGCCCGCAGCGTGAGGCGGGGCGGCAAGATCGATGCCCTTTTGGCCACCGATGACGGCCTCGCTTCATTTGGCCTCATGCCGAAGGTTCCGGTTTTCCGCCTGGTGCCGCGCAGCGGTGTGACGCGCGGCGCGGACAGGCTTGAACATGTCAGGCTTGAATTTCCGTATCCGGCCCGGCGCGCGGAACTTGCCGCCTTGGCGGCGGCATTTGTGGAAGACGATTTCGCGCAGTTTTCACCGGCTGCGCTCGCCGTATCCGCCTCCGTTTCGCTTCCGGAGTTTCCCGGTCTCGACGTGCTTGTCGTCGATGACAATCCCGTCAATTGCGAAGTGCTGTGTGAAGCCCTCCTGCAAATGGGCGCAAAAACCACCCTCGCTTCCAACGGCCTGTTGGCGCTGGAGACTTTGCGCAAGCAGCGCTTCGACATTGTTTTCATGGACTGTTCAATGCCCGTGATGGACGGTTTTGCGGCCACAAGGCAATGGCGCACAGAGGAAACCGGCGCGCGCTTGCCGATCATTGCCCTGACCGCCTATTCGGAAGCCTTGGCGGGCGAGGACTGGAAATCTGCCGGCATGGATGGCTTCATGACCAAACCGTTCACGATTCCGGC
>JANNRN010000314.1:0-4169 GCA_031401375.1 Phyllobacteriaceae bacterium
CCGCGATTGAGGCTTTCGCACTGCGGGAAAAAAGGTTAGACAGCGCCGAACCGGTTGCGGCGTTCACGCGGAATGCCCGCTCAACAACAAAACAATAAGCGCATGAATGAGGTCAATCCCGTGGCGTCAACATTTGACAAAGTAGCCGATATCATTTCCGAAACTTCCGAGATCGACCGGGAGACAATTACACCCGAGAGCCATACGATCGATGACCTCGGCATCGACAGTCTGGACTTTCTCGACATTGTCTTTGCCATCGACAAAGCCTTCGGCATCAAGATTCCGCTTGAACAGTGGACTCAGGATGTCAATGAAGGCAAAGCTCCCACCGAAGAGTATTTTGTGCTGAAGAATCTCTGCGGCAAGATCGATGAGCTGGTCGCGGCGAAACAGGCCTGATTGCGCGATAAACGCTGCAAATGACCGCAAAAAGCGTCGTCATAACCGGAATCGGTATGCTTTCCTCGCTCGGCGAAGGACCGCAAGCGCATTGGAATGCGCTGAATTCCGGTGAGGCGCCAAAGCTCGAAACGGCACGATTTGCGCCCTACGTTGTGCATCCGTTGCCGGTGGTGGATTGGAGCTTGCAGATCCAGCGCCGCAGCGACCAGCGCCAGATGGAGACATGGCAGCGAATTGGCACCTACACCGCCGGCCTCGCCCTTGCCGACGCGGGCATGAAGGAAGTGCCGGAATTGGTCTCGACAATGGACATGATTGTCGCGGCCGGCGGCGGCGAGCGCGATGTCTCGGTCGATACGCAGATTCTGGAAGCCTCGCGGCACCGCAATGACCGCGCGCTGATGCTGAACGAAAAACTGACCACGGAATTGCGCCCGACCCTGTTTCTCGCGCAGCTTTCAAACCTTTTGGCCGGCAACATTTCGATTGTTCACAACGTGACCGGCTCTTCGCGCACCTTCATGGGCGAAGAAGGCGCCGGGATTTCAGCTCTGCAGACAGCGTTTGCCCGCATTCGTTCCGGCCAAAGCACGCATGCCCTGGTCGGCGGCGCGCTGAACGGCGAGCACGAAGATGTCCTGCTTTCCTATGAGCTTGGCAGCCATCTGCAACGTGATGGCTGGACGCCCGTATGGCAGCGCCGGAACCGCAGCGGCGGCGGCGTGATTGTCGGCTCCGGCGGTGTGTTTCTCGTGCTGGAAGAACAGGAGCACGCCCGCGCGCGCGGCGCCCGCATCTATGCCCGGCTCGACGACATTGCCGGCAACCAGGTGCGCCGCAGCGGTGACAATCTCGAGAAGTCGATCCTCTCACTGGTGCAGAAAGTGGACTCCGGCGGGACTGCGCCCTTGGTCGTTTCAGCCGCTTCCGGCGCCGATGAGGCAACGGAGGCCGAACGGAAGGTGCTCGCGGCGCTGCCCGGACGCCACGTTCGCGGCTTGGTGTCCCTCACCGGCCACCTCAAAGAAGCGCAAATGCCTTTTGCGGTGGCAGCGGCAGCCCTTGCGGTTTTCAACGGCAAGGCATTTGCCCCGCTTGACAACGAATTTGAAACGCCGGTTGAGGGCACCCTCAATCACGCGGTGGCGCTGACAACGGGTTTTTGCCGCGCCGAGGGCGCCGCCCTCTTGTCACGGGTCGAGGGGACGCAGCCATGACAGGGAAATTTACCGATCATCTTGGCAGGCCGATCGTCGCCGTGACCGGCATGGGCGTCGTCACTTCGCTTGGGCGCGGCAAGAAGGAGAACTGGGCGGCGCTGACGTCGGGAAAGTCCGGCATTCATGCGGTGAACCGTTTTCCAACGGAAAAATTCAATACGGTCATTGCGGGCACCGTTGATTTCATGCCGGAAAGCGGCAAGGGCGCGGCTTTGCTTTCGTTCGCCCTTGCAGAGGCCGCAGCTTCAGAAGCAATCAGCGAGGCCGGCATCGAGGGCGCTTTCGACGGCCCCTTGTTCCTTGCAGCTCCCCCTGTTGAACTTGAATGGCAGCACCGCTTCGCCATCGATTCCGGCGGGGCATCCGCGCTCGAACCCGGCTATTCGAGGCTGCTGGAGAACTGCCGCGCAAAGCCCCACGACGATTTTTTTGATTACGCCATGTTCGGCTCGATTGCCGATCATCTTCAGGAACGTTTTGGCACAACGGGCCTGCCCGTAACACTGTCGACCGCATGTGCTTCAGGAGCCACAGCAATCCAGCTTGGCGTTGAGGCCATTCGGCGCGGCGAAACCGAGCGTGTTTTGTCAATCGGAACCGATGGTTCGGTCACTGCCGAAGCCTTGGTGCGTTTTTCGCTGCTGTCAGCCCTTTCCACACAAAACGACAAGCCGCAAAAGGCGGCAAAGCCGTTCTCCAAAGACAGAGATGGTTTCGTCATGGCCGAGGGTTCAGCGGCCCTGGTCATGGAATCGTTGGAAAGCGCCGTCAAACGCGGCGCGAAAATTCTCGGCATTCTCAAAGGTTGCGGCGAACGGGCCGACGACTTCCACCGCACACGCTCAAAGCCCGATGCATCACCTGCCATCGGCGCGGTCCGCGCGGCCTTGGCGGACGCCGGCGTTGCCGAGGACGCGGTCGACTATGTCAACGCGCACGGCACCTCGACGCCGGAAAATGACAAGATGGAGTATCTCGCCCTCGCCTCGGTTTTCGGCGAGCGCATTTCATCGATTCCGGTTTCCTCCAACAAGTCCATGATCGGTCACACATTGACCGCGGCGGGTGCTGTCGAAGCAGTGTTTTCGCTGATGACCATCCAAAGCGGCGTGATTCCGCCGACGATCAATCACGACAACCCCGACCCCGCCATCCCGATGGACGTCGTGCCAAACAAAATGCGCGAACAGCCGGTGAAAGTGGTGCTGTCCAACTCATTCGGTTTTGGCGGCCAGAATACGTGCCTTGTCATGTCGGCCGCGGCGAATTAGAGCATTTCCGCTTTTGACGGAATCGTCAAAAGCAAAGGACAATGCGACAACTCAATAACTTGGAGCATATCAGCGCTTCTGTGAAAGGCTGATATGCTCCAAGCCGCACCTGCAAAGTGAATACAGAAAAAGGAAAGCAACGCCGATGCGCGCGCTGCAATTGATTGAAGACCGCCGTCTGGAATTGACGGACCTTGCGCCGCCCCCGCCGCCGGGCCCGGGCGAAGTGACCGTTCGCATCAAGGTGGTTGCGCTCAACCACATTGATGTCTGGGGCTGGCGCGGCATGGCCTTTGCCAAGCGCAAAATGCCCTTGGTCATCGGCGCGGAAGCCTCAGGCGCCGTCGAAGCGCTCGGCGCCGGCGTTGGTTCGCTCCTGCCCGGTCAACTCGTCTCCATTTATGGCGCGCGCACATGCGGACTTTGCCGCCATTGCCGGGACGGCCGTGACAACCTTTGCGAAAATGTCGGCGGCGTGCACGGATTCCACCTTGATGGATTTGCGCAGGAACTGGTCAATCTGCCCGCCCGCCTGCTCGTTCCCGCCCCTCCGGGGGTCGATGACATCGCCGCCGCAGTCGCGCCCGTCACGTTCGGCACGGTCGAGCACATGCTCTTTGACAATGCCAAACTCGAACCGGGCGAGACCATTCTTGTCCACGCGGGCGGATCGGGGATCGGTTCGGCGGCCATTCAACTCGCCAGGAAAATGGGCTGCACCGTCATCACCACCGTCGGATCGGACGAGAAGATCGCCAAGGCCAAGGCGCTCGGCGCAGATCATGTGATCAACTACCGCGAAGACCGCTTTGAAGGCGTGGTGCGCAAGCTGACAAAGAAGAAAGGCGTCGACGTGGTGTTCGAGCATGTCGGCGCCGATACCTGGGCCGGCTCCATGCTCTCGCTCAAACGCGGCGGCCGTCTGGTCACCTGCGGCTCGACCTCGGGTGTTTCGACGCAGATGAACCTCATGCATTTGTTTCAGTACCAATTGCGCCTGATCGGTTCTTTTGGCTGCCGGATGGAAAACATGGCAAACGCAATGCAGAAAATGGCTCGGGGCATCGTGGCGCCAGTCATCGACACCGAGGTCGATTTCGCCTCCATTCACGCCGCCTTCACACGGATGGAGAGCCGGGACGTTTTCGGCAAGATCATCCTTCGCGTCGGCTAGCCTTTGCGCATGAAGCTCTTCCTTTACCGGCAATGGCGCAAACTGAGAAACGCGGAGCATTGGCTTGTCGCCAAGCTGACATTTCGCGCCCTTGATCTT
>JANNRN010000315.1:0-2815 GCA_031401375.1 Phyllobacteriaceae bacterium
ATGGATACGGGTACAATTACCAATCTCCCCACTTGGGGGGAGATGTCCGGCAGGACAGAGGGGGGTGCAGCGCTGGCGAACAGAGTGGACAAAAAATGTATCATGCTATCTCATCTCCCCTCGCCAATCGCCGGCTCATTCATCATCCCGGCCAGCACTTCCGCCACATGACGCACCTGGACTCGTGACCCTTCGCGCTTCAGCTTCCCGGCCATGTTCATCAGGCAGCCAAGATCGCCGGCCAGCAATAATTCCGCGCGCGCCCCTTCAATATGGGTGATTTTCTCCGAAACGATCTTGTTGGAAATATCCGGGTATTTGACACAGAACAGTCCGCCGAAACCGCAACAGACATCCGCGTCCTTCATTTCCTTTAATGTCAGACCCTCGACATGCTTCAAAAGCTTGCGTGGCTGGGCTTGCACACCAAGTTCGCGCAGGCCGGAGCAGGAATCATGATAAGTCACGGTTCCCAAATGTGAGACATCAAGCTTGGACACAAACATCACATCTGTGAGAAATGAAACCAGCTCATGGACCTTGGCGCAAAACGCCTTCGCCCGCGGCTCCCATTTTTCATCACCGGCAAACAGCTCCACATAATGATGTTTCAACATGCCGGCGCAGGAGCCGGAAGGCGCAACGACATAATCAAACTCTTCAAACGCTTCGATCACCTGCCCTGCAATCTCCCGCGCATCCTTCCGGTCGCCGGAATTATAGGCCGGTTGCCCGCAGCAGGTCTGCGCGCGCGGCACATCGACCACACATCCGGCGTCTTCGAGCAGCTTGACTGCCGCAAAACCGATACTCGGCCGGAAGAGATCGACCAGACAGGTCACAAACAGGCCGACGCGGGGATTTTTCATGTCATGTTTCACGTCGCCAATGTCCTTGGATCGAAACTCGTTTTCGGGTTTCGCCTGTCAGCCAACCGGGGTCAAGCTCGGCCAGTCGTATCAGCGGCCCGGTCCCCCGCCAATTGTCTGACAAACAAATATGACGCTGAACAGACTTTCTTGTTGCCAAAGTCAGCGTCGCACCAACATTTGCCGCAATATGTTCGTCAGAGCAATTGCCCCGGGCGGGCACCGTGAGCTTTGTGGTTGGGGGTTGAACTTGAGTGCAAGTGATGATGGCGCGGCGCAGGGAATTGCTTGCCTGACGACTGGATCGGTATTGGGCTTTGCAGCCAACCATCAGCGTCCGCTGGCGCTTGGCGAGGTGCATGCGCGGCCGTATCCGCTGATTTCGGCGCCACGCCTGCTGGTGCAAGTGGCATTCATGACCGAGGCCGGCTTTGCTGTGGACCACGCAGTGCTGGCAGATCTTTCGCGAACAACCGGCGTAGCGCCGCCGGACAAGACGGCTCGCCACCACGTGCTGCCCTATCGCGCCGGCACTTTGCGCTGGGAGCGGCATACCGAGTTCTCAACCTATTTGTACGAGGGACCGCTCGGCAAGGATGGCAACGGCTTTCACGAGCATCCCTTCGGCTCGGGCTTCATTGCGCCGGGCACGGTGATTTCCGGCATCCGGCTTGAGATCCATAAACGCCCGCGCGACATGCGAAAGTTCATTGCCACGTATGATGCCGGAAGTCTGTGCGCCTCAGTCGTCGAAAATGGCGCGGCGATCATCATGACCGATTTTCGCCAGGATGCTGATGGGCTGACGCGGATCACCATGCTCGATGGCGGCATCTCGCCGGCCCGAACGGGCGCGCTTGCGCAGCGGCTGATCGAAATTGAGACCTATCGCACACTGGCCATGCTCGGTTTGCCGCTCGCCATTTCGCTTTCCGGCCGTATTCGCAAGATGGAGGACCGCCTCGCCGATTTGACGCTGCGCATGCGCGACGGCGAGGGTCGCGACAATGCCGCCTTGCTTGAACAACTCACAGAACTTGCTGCTGAACTTGAGGCTGATGCGGCGTCCTCGCTTTACCGGTTTGGCGCCAGCAAGGCATATGACGGGATTGTCGAGGAGCGGTTGCAGGCGCTCGAGGAAAAGCCGGTTGAGGGTTATGAGACGTTGGAGGCGTTTCTTCTGAAACGCATGGCGCCGGCGATGCGCACTTGCCGTTCAGTCGAGGAGCGGCAGCAGAACCTTTCGCAAAAGCTTTCCCGGGCAGCCAACCTTTTGCGAACATGGGTGGACGTCGCCCTGCAGAGCCAGAACAGCGATCTGCTTGCCTCGATGAATCATCGCGCCCGTTTGCAATTGCGCTTGCAGCAAACAGTTGAGGGCCTGTCAGTGGCGGCGGTTGCCTATTATGTTGTCGGACTGTTTTCGTATCTGTCCAAGGGGTTCGAGGAAAAGCTGCCAGGCATCAAGTCGGCGGCTCTTACGGCCATGTTTGTGCCAGTTGCGTTGATCGTGATCTGGATCGTCGTCAGGCGCATCCGGCGGCGCCATGATGAGGGATAGGCTGCAAAGGGCTTCCGCCGGCTGAGTGTCTGTCCCAATCTCGTGGCCATCTGATGCGGTTTTCTTCCGCTTCCGGTGCTCACAAAACCACACCATCTGACTCTCGACATTGAATTCTTGAACAGACACTGAGAGCGCTCGCCCAGAGCGTTTCCAACTTGCGCAAACCGCAAGGGCCGAATAGCATTCAAGCCAGCGATGCCGCCTTCCGCTTTTCAACGTCAAGCGGGACATCCACTTAAGAATCGCGGACGCTGGTGAGTAGAGCAAATGGATAAAGCCATGTCTCGCGCGAAAGTGTTCATGTTGTTGCACGTCCTGGCGTCGCTCGGCGCCGGCGGTGCTCTGGCGGAAAAAGTCGAATGGTCGTTGTCGTCGTATCCTT
>JANNRN010000316.1:0-4253 GCA_031401375.1 Phyllobacteriaceae bacterium
AAGACAATGCCGAGTTTTTGCCGGAGTTTGTTGAGATCGGTCTTTCTGGAATGGACGTCCGTGCCGTCAACGATGATCTGTCCGCTCTGAATGGGCTCCAAGCCATTGATACACTGCAGAAGCGTCGATTTGCCTGAGCCACTTGCACCGATCAGACACATGACTTCACTTTTTTGGATGTCGAGATCAACACCCTTGATGACTTCATGTGCACCATAGGCTTTGCGGACATTCTTGATTTCAATCATGCTCGAGCCTCTTTTCGAGCTGGCGGCTGTATTGGGAAATGGGATAGCAAATCAGAAAGTAGAACAGCCCGGTTCCAGTCAGCACCAGTATCGCTTCATTTGAACGGTTGATGAGAATTTGCGATGCGCGCAGCAATTCAACATAGCCAACAACGCCGACAAGCGCTGTATCCTTTGTCAGGCTGATGACCGTGCCGATCCACCCGGGAAACATCGCGCGCGTCGCCAGCGGCGCGGAAACGTAGAGCAATTCTTGCCAATAGGTCATGCCGAGAGAACGGCTCGCCTTCTTCAGTTGCGGCCGTACGGATTGGAGGCCAGCCCTCACCAGTTCTGAAGTCAAGGCGCCCATATAGAGACTTAAGACCACCAGGCCGACGCCCAGCGGGTCCAATCCCATCCCGGCCATGGAAAAGAAGCTGTTCACCAAAATGAACTGTATGATCAAAGGAACGCTGCGCATTGTGTCGACATAGACGCCAAATCCGTAGCGGCAAATCCTTGAACTCTCGCGAAGCCAGCCAACGGCGATGCCAATAAACGTTCCCAGAATGGTGGAAAGCACCGTCAGAAGGATCGTGTGCCAAATTCCAACGAGCATGAAAGGAAGGTCAGCCCATTGCAGTCCCGAGTAGGGAAGTTGAAACTGCACCGGGTCTAGCTCCTGAACAGGCGCCAGGACGCCAAATGTGCTCCACCTTCAATTATTTTGGCCATCGCGTAATACATGAGGGCTGCAATGATGAAGAACTCAAATGTGCGAAAAGACTCTGACTGGGCGGCTTGCGTAGCCCCGGTGAGTTCGCGCAAACCGATCACCATTCCGAGCGAGCTGTTGAGCAGCGCCCAATTGAGTTGGTTGATGAACGGAAAGAACACAATCTGGAAAACCTGTGGAAAAACGACATGGGCGTAAGCCCGGCCTGACGTCATCCCAAGCGAGCGGGCCGCCGAGAATTGTTGAGGGGGGACGGCATTCAGGCCACCTCGAAATATCTCCGCAAGATAGCCCGCATTGTTGAAGGACAGTGCGAGAAGCATGGCCGTAAAGCTGGAAAAGTGAAGCCCAACTGCGCCCAACCCGAAATACACCATATAGATCTGGAAAAGCGCGGGCGTGTTGCGGGCGAGCTCAATCCAGGAGGTTGCTGCGTTATGCCCCCACCTGTTATTCCTTTGTCGTTTGAGCAAAGTGAGTGGAATGGCCAGCGCTGTGCCAATGATCATTGAAGCAATCGTGATCTCGACGGTCAGAATCGCGCCATTCAGGAGCTCAGGGAACTTCTCCCAGACAAACGACCAATAGAATGTGTAGCCAAACATGTGGTTGTCCCTGGATGAGAAACCGCGTGACCACTGGAGCTATCCAATGGTCCCATGGCGATCAAACTATTCAGAAATTCACGCCGGGAGCAGAAAGCGACGGCGGCTCGCCTTCACCAAAGTATTTCGCATAGAGTTCGTTGTAGCGGCCGGATGTCGTTTGTGACCAAACGAAGACCTTGACCCAGTTTACGAGGTCCTGGTCGCCCTTGCGAACTGCGATGCCGCAAAGGTCGGGCGCCGAGGGAGCCTGGCCCTTGATCGAAAGGTTCGGGAACTGTCCGCTTTGAACGAGCGCGGCGGCGGAGGCGTTGCCCAGAATAATGCCGTCAATCTTGCCCTGGCTCAGCGCAAGATAGCTTTCCGCTTCGCTGCCATAGCCGGTGTAACTGCCTTTTGCGTCGTCCCATTTCTTGAAGGCAGCCGTCATGTCCGCCTCGGTCGTCGTTCCGGTGACACCGCCAATTGCCCGTCCTTTGAGATCGTCAAATTTTTCGATCCCGGTGTCCGAACGGGTCAAGACCACATTGGTGTAACTGACATAAGGTTGTGAAAAGGACACCGTCAGCGCCCGTTTCGTCGTGATTGAAGCGGACGCGATCAAGACGTCAATCCGGTTCGACACAAGCGCCGGGATGCGTTCGGGTGAAGGCGTTTCGATGATTTCTGCCTCGACGCCAAGCGCCGCAGCCATGTCCTTGCAATAGGCCACGTCATAACCTTCCGGCTGATTGTCTTTGTCCCGGTAACCAGCTGGCGGATAGTCGAGCTGAACGCCGCAGCGGAGCTTTTTGGCCGCGATGATGTTGTCGAGTGAGGACTCGGCACTTGCAGGCGCGGATAAAATCCCCAGCGCAAGTGGAAATAGGACGCAGAAACACCGTGTGAAACTAGCCATGTTGACCCTCCCTGATTGATCGGAACCCGGTGACCCGGTTGACATGTTGACTATATGGATCCAATCTACAAGTGTCAAGTTGCTCACGATTTGGATATTGGAGCAATCATATCAGGACGGCTGGTCGCGGGAGCAAAGGACCTGAATGTGAGAAACACGGTGATCATTGGCGCAGGAATTATTGGTCTGGCGATCGCACACCATCTCCAAAAGGACGGGGTGAACGTTACGGTGGTCGACCGCGATCCGGAGGGAGACAAGGCTTCATTTGGAAATGCGGGTGGCTTTGCCGTAACGGACGTGGTGCCCGCTTCAGTTCCGGGCCTGATGTGGCGGGTCCCCCGGTGGCTCATTGACCCCTTGGGCCCGCTTTCCATCCGCCCCCTGCACGCCCCAAGACTTATTCCCTGGCTTCTGCGATTTTCCCGTTCCGGCTCGCTCGCCGAATCCTCGCGTATCGCCAAAGCGCTTTCCGCCTTGAACTCAAGAACCTACGACGACCTCTTGCCCATGCTTGCGGACGCAGGCCTGTCAGCGGAACTGCAAAGGCGCGGGGCTTTGACCCTTTATGAGACAGCTGCCGGCTTTCGCCGTGATGCAAGGGAGTGGAACGTCAAGCGGTTCCACGGAATAGATGCGCAGGACATTTCCGGAGATGACGCGCGCAGCATGGAACCGGCGCTTGGACCCCTCGTGTATTGCGCGGTGTTCACGCCGCAATGGTCCCACATCAATGATCCAAAGCGGATGGTTGACGCCATGCGAAATCTGGTGCGTCAGCGTGGCGCCCAAATTGTGACAGGTGAAGTGCGCCATGTCGTGGCAAACAGCTCCCGATCAGTGTCAGTCGAGCTGGCAGATGGGCGCAAAATAATGGGCGAAAATGCCGTGGTCGCCGCAGGCGCATGGTCAGGCCAAATGACGCGGCAATTGGGTGACCATGTCTTGCTGGAGAGCGAGCGTGGATACAACACCACGATCGCCGACCCGGGGATTTGTCTGTCAAGAGAGTTGATCTTCGCAGAACGGAAATTTGTGGCGACACCATTGACATGCGGGCTGCGCATTGGCGGCGCAGCCGAGTTTGGTGGTTTGAACGCCAAACCAAACTTCCAGCGTTCGCAGGCGCTTACCAAGCTTGCCAGCATGTATCTGCCCAACCTCAAGACAGATAATCCCCGAAACTGGGCCGGTCACCGGCCGGCGACGCCCGACAGTCTGCCGGTCATCGACAGGTCCACGCGGCACCCGAATATATTCTATGCATTTGGCCATGGCCACTATGGCCTGACCCAGGCTGCAACCACGGGCCGGTTGGCGGCCGATCTGGTCTTGCGAAAGCCGCCTTCAATTGAGATGGAACCCTATTCGGTTCGTCGATTTGCTTGGCGTTGGCATCAGGCGTCGATGGTGCGAAGCGCCTTGTGACGGCGCAGTGCGGACGCCTTGACAGCATCCTGAACCTTCTCAAATGCACGCACTTCAATCTGGCGAACACGCTCGCGGCTGATGTCGAACTCGCCAGACAGATCCTCAAGCGTGATCGGGTCATCAACCAGACGCCGAGCCTCGAAAATCCTGCGTTCGCGCTCGTTCAGCACCGCAAGCGCCTCATTGAGCATGGAGCGGCGCTCGTCCAGTTCATCCTGCTCGATCAGCACCTGTTCCTGACTGTCGTGACCATCAACAAGCCAATCCTGCCATTCGCCGCTTTCGCCTTCGCTCGCCTTGATCGGCGCGTTGAGCGATGCGTCGCCGGACATGCGCCGGTTCATCGAGACGAC
>JANNRN010000317.1:0-3989 GCA_031401375.1 Phyllobacteriaceae bacterium
GGAAATGGTGATGCCGGGCGACAACATCTCGGTTGACGTGACGCTGATCGTGCCGATCGCCATGGAAGACAAGCTGCGCTTTGCCATCCGCGAAGGCGGCAGAACTGTCGGCGCAGGCATCGTTGCCAATATTATTGAGTAAGAGAATTACCAGGGACTCGGCTTCGCCGGATCCCGGAACTGATTGAGAATGTCGGGTCGAGCCGCTTTGGGCAAGGCTTCATAAGGAAAGAACCAATGACCGGTCAAAATATCCGTATCCGCCTCAAGGCGTTTGATCATCGGATCCTCGATGCCTCGACCCGCGAAATCGTGTCGACGGCAAAGCGGACCGGGGCGGGCGTTCGCGGCCCGATACCCCTACCGACGCGGATCGAAAAGTTCACGGTAAATCGCTCGCCTCACATCGACAAGAAGAGCCGCGAGCAGTTCGAAATACGTACACACAAGCGCTTGCTTGATATTGTTGACCCAACCCCACAGACCGTCGACGCTTTGATGAAGCTCGACCTGGCTGCTGGTGTTGACGTTGAAATCAAGCTGTAAGCGACGGGACGGAAGGACGAACGAATGCGTTCAGGTGTAATTGCACAAAAGCTGGGAATGACCCGCATCTTCACTGATGGCGGCGCCCAGGTTCCAGTGACGGTGCTCCGGGTGGAGAATTGTCAGGTTGTCGCGCAGCGGACAAACGAGAAGAATGGCTATACCGCCGTTCAGCTCGGTGTCGGGCTTGCCAAGGTTAAGAATGTGAACAAGGCTGAACGCGGCCAGTTTGCAGCGGCCTCGGTTGAGCCGAAAGCCAAGGTGGCCGAGTTTCGTGTCTCAGCGGACAATCTGATTGAGGTTGGCGCCGAAATTACCGCGGATCACTTTGTTGCCGGCCAAAAGGTCGATGTGACGGGAACGTCCATTGGCAAGGGCTTTCAGGGTGTCATGGTCCGCTACAATTTTCGCGGCATGCGTGCCACGCACGGTGTTTCGGTTTCGCATCGCGCTCATGGATCGACTGGCCAGCGTCAGGACCCGGGTAAAGTATTCAAAGGCAAGAAGATGGCCGGTCACATGGGTGATACCCGCGTGACAACCCAAAATCTTGAAGTTGTTTCAACCGATGTTGAACGCGGTCTCATTCTGGTTCGCGGCGCTGTGCCGGGTTCTAAGGGTGCATGGATTCTCGTTCGCGATGCGGTGAAGATGGCGTTGCCTGAAAGTGCACCAAAGCCAGCTGGCCTTCGAAAGTCGGTCGTTGTTGCTTCGACTCCCGTGGTTGAAGAAGTCGTTGCTGCGAATGAAGGGGCCGAATGATGGACTTTAACGTTAAGACCCTCGACGGCAAGGACGCCGGGAAAGTCGCTGTCTCAGACGCGATTTTCGGGCTTGAGCCGCGCGAAGACATTCTTCAACGAATGGTTCGCTACCAGTTGTCGAAGCGTCAGCAGGGTTCGCACAAAGCCCTTGGCCGTGCAGATGTCTCTCGCACCGGCGGCAAGATGTACAAGCAGAAGGGTACCGGGCGCGCCCGGCATCATTCTGCGCGCGCGCCGCAGTTTCGCGGCGGCGGCAAAGCACACGGCCCGGTAACACGCAGCCATGAACATGATTTGCCGAAGAAGGTGAGGGCGCTTGCGCTTCGCCATGCTCTTTCGGCCAAGGCGAAGGCCTCGGAGCTTGTCATCATTGATACGCTCGTTGCGGCGGAAGCAAAAACAAAGGCGCTTGCCACGCGCTTCGATGCGCTTGGCTTGAACAACGCCTTGATGATTGGTGGCGCAGAAGTGGATGCGAACTTCCGGCTCGCGGCGTCCAACATTCCGAATATCGATGTGCTGCCGGTGCAGGGCATCAACGTGTACGACATTCTGCGTCGCGGCACTCTCGTGTTGTCAAAAGCAGCGGTTGAAGCTTTGGAGGCTCGGTTCAAATGATTGATCTTCGTCACTACGATGTGATCGTCAGCCCGGTGATCACCGAAAAATCCACCATGTTGTCCGAGGTCAATCAGGTCGTATTCAAAGTCGCCCCGAAGGCCACCAAGCCGGAGATCAAGGCAGCGGTTGAAGCGCTGTTTGGCGTGAAGGTGACTGGCGTAAATACACTTGTTCGCAAGGGCAAGGTCAAGCGCTTCAAGGGCACTAAAGGTCGCCAGAGCGATGTGAAAAAGGCAGTTGTGACATTGGCCGAAGGTCAGTCGATCGACGTGTCGACGGGTCTTTGAGGGGCATCGAGGATATATCATGGCACTGAAAACCTATAACCCGACAACGCCCGGCCAGCGCCAACTGGTGCTCGTTGACCGTTCGGCTCTTTACAAGGGCAAGCCTGTAAAGGCGTTGACGGTTGGAAAGAGCTCAAAGGGCGGCCGCAACAATCTGGGGCGTATCACCGCGCGTTATCAAGGCGGCGGCCATAAGCAAAGCTACCGTCTGGTGGATTTCAAGCGGCGCACGCTGGACGTGACCGCAGTTGTCGAGCGCCTTGAATATGATCCGAACCGTTCGGCGTTCATTGCTCTGATCAAATACGCTGATGGCAAACAGTCCTACATTCTCGCGCCTCAGCGTCTGGCAATTGGCGACACCGTTGTTGCTTCGATGAGCGCGGACGTGAAGCCCGGAAACGCGATGCCTTTGCAGGCAATGCCTGTTGGAACGATTGTTCACAATGTCGAGTTGAAGCCAGGCAAGGGCGGCCAGGTTGCGCGCTCAGCTGGTGCTTATGCCCAGTTGGTCGGTCGCGATCAGGGCATGGCGATCCTGCGGTTGAACTCTGGTGAACAACGCGTGGTGCACGGCACGTGCTTTGCAACCGTTGGCGCCGTGTCAAACCCGGATCATTCGAACCGGTCGCTCGGCAAGGCCGGCCGCAATGTCTGGCTGGGCAAACGCCCGCATGTTCGCGGTGTTGCCATGAACCCGGTCGATCATCCGCATGGCGGCGGCGAAGGCCGCACGTCGGGTGGCCGCCATCCTGTTACACCTTGGGGCAAACCGACCAAGGGCAAGAAGACACGTTCGAACAAGTCCACCGACAAGTTCATCATGCGTTCGCGCCACAAGCGTTAATGTGAAGATTGGCGCTAAGATCGAGAGAGGAAGTCAGTAATGGCTCGTTCAGTCTGGAAGGGTCCGTTTGTAGACGGATATCTTCTCAAAAAGGCCGAAAAGTCGCGTGAAAGCGGCCGTAGTGAAGTGGTCAAGATCTGGAGCCGCCGCTCCACGATCATGCCGCAGTTCATCGGCCTGACGTTCGGCGTCTATAATGGCAACAAGCATGTGCCCGTGTCTGTTTCAGAGGAAATGGTCGGGCACAAGTTTGGCGAATTCGCCCCGACCCGGACCTATTACGGTCACGGTGCGGACAAGAAAGCGAAGAGGAAATAGCGATGGCCAAGGCCAAGACAGAGCGCGCGCTCGGCGACAACGAAGCCAAAGCGGTAGCCCGAACGCTTCGTGTGAGCCCTCAGAAGCTCAATCTTGTTGCAGCGCTGATACGCGGCAAGAAGGCATCGGCAGCGCTTGCTGATCTGACGTTTTCGCGCAAGCGGATTGCTGAAGCAGTGAAGAAAACACTGGAATCGGCAATCGCAAATGCCGAGAACAACCACAATCTTGATGTGGATGCTTTGGTGGTTTCGGAAGCCTTCGTTGGCAAATCGATCACCATGAAGCGTTTCCACGCTCGCGGACGGGGCAAGGCAAGCCGGGTCGAAAAGCCGTTCTCGCATCTTACTATCGTTGTACGTGAAGTGGCTGCCAAAGGGGAGGCCGCATAATGGGTCAAAAGATCAATCCAATCGGCCTTCGCCTTGGCATTAACCGCACCTGGGACTCTCGCTGGTACGCCAATACCGGTGAGTATGGGCGCCTTTTGCATGAGGATCTGAAGATCCGTGACATGCTGATGAGCGAAATGAAGCAGGCCGGTGTTTCAAAGGTCGTGATTGAACGGCCGCACAAGAAGTGCCGCGTGACAATTCACTCTGCGCG
>JANNRN010000318.1:0-11081 GCA_031401375.1 Phyllobacteriaceae bacterium
CTCCGGCTTTTGAGCGCGTCAGGGCCCCTGCCCGCTCCATTGCGGCCAGATCGCGCGTGGCTGTCGGCCCCGAAACCCTGGCCATCTTGGCGTAGCTTCGGGCGCTTATTCCTTGTGCAATGCGCACTTCGCCTTGCGCAAAGAGGGTGTGCAGGACTGTCATTTGCCGTTCGGACAAGTGCTGGCCCAAGGTCGCAAGAAACCTGTTCCGCCGCACAATCAGGAAAGCCTCATTGCGGCTGAGGGCGGCTGCGCGGACAAGGCATTCAAGAAACCAGACAATAAAGGCGGTTGCGTCGATAATGCCCTGCCCTTCGCGCCGGCCGGCTTGGAGGGCGGCATAGTATGCCTTCTTTTCCTTCTCCACCTGTCTTGAAAACGAGAATGGCAGCGCCTTGGTTTTTGCAAACACCTGTTCGATGATGGCGCGCCCGATACGCCCATTGCCATCCGAAAACGGGTGGATGGATTCAAACCACAGATGCGCGATTGCTGCCATGATCGGCACCGGTTGCTTGTGCTCTTGTGCAAGCCACTTCAGAAAGACAGCCATCTCGGCTTCAATCCGATCAGGCGGCGGCGCCTGGTAGAGAATTTCGTTGCTGCCGGCGGCGGCTGATCGGACAATGTCGATCTGAAATCTGCGCCAAGTTCCAAGATCTTCGACTTCGATCCCGTAGAACAGGAGCCTGTGCCAGTCCTTGAGTGTGTCCGCCGTCAGCGGTTTTTTCGCGCGCCGCGCCGCCAGCATGAGTTCGACAATCGCATCCGATCGGCGCGAGACGATGGCGCGGTTGCGCTGTTTCAGGGAGGCAATGACGGAGGCCTCAATTTCGGCGGCATCAAGGGTCACGCCCTCGATGCCAAAAGAGGACATCGCTTCCTGCACCACTTGGGCAAGCCTCAGCTCGTCCAAATCGCCGGGGTCGAGGCCTGCCTGAAGGCCCGATACTTCCCCCAGCGCCTCAATGGCCGCGGCCAGATGTGGTTCGGTTTCCGCTCGGTCATAGTCGAAGTTGGGCCAGACGCGGGCCTGCCAGATATGCTTCATGAGGCGAATATGTCAGATATTCGCATCAAATGCCATAAGAAAGTGATTTGATTATCATGTGTTTTCAGATCATTGCAAGACGTGTTCTGCAAGCGGGCGGGCCTGCAGATTGAGGCCGCGCCAGAGGGGTTCGGCAAACGCGAAATAGAATCCTGGGTCTTGTCATGGTAACTTTTGCGAGATGCCGTGAAGCCTTGATCGGCGGAATTCAGGCGGATGCAGTTACAGCCGTCCACTCGGCCATTGCCTGCAGGCGATGAACGTGAATACCGATTGCGGAGCGCTTTGAGCGAGGCGGGACGATGAGGTTTCTGATGGCTGAGAAGATGGAAACGAATCGCTGCAGGGCTCCAGCTGATCGAAAGCGCTGCATGATGCGTTCACGCTTGCGCAGTGGGACGTGCGAGTTCTCAGCCCGGTTGTTCAAGCCCTTGTGGGAGCGATGCTCGACATTGGGCATGAGCTGCTTTTTGGCTGCCCCGTAGGATCGAAGCTTGTCGGTGATGATCCGCTTTGGTGGCATGCCCTGTTTCCGCAGTAACCGGGTCAAAAGCCGCTTTGCAGCCTTGGTATTGCGACGTGATTGAACAATCTCGTCAAGAAAGTAGCCGTCCTGATCAACCGCACGCCACAACCAGTGCTTCTTGCCGCAGATACTGATCACCACTTCGTCCAGATGCCAGATATCGTTCCGGCTGGGCGGCTTGCGGCGCAATCGACGGGCATAGTCCGGGCCAAACTTCTTGCCCCAACGGCGGATCGTTTCGTAGGAAACGACAATGCCACGCTCGAGCAGCATTTCTTCAACCAAACGCAGGCTCAGCGGAAACCGGTAGTAAAGCCAAACCGCCCGAGCGATGATCTGTGGCGGAACGCGGTGGCGCTTGTAGCTGATGGGCTGGTTCATGCCGGGCTTCTATCGCGTGCCAGATGACATCAAGTTAATGTGACATCGCCGAAAAGCGCGCCAAGTTGACGAACTTACCCTGCTCAAATGCGCCACTCCGCGTCTGAATCGGACAATCATTGCAATTGCTCAAACGCGTGCGGCAACAGGCGCAAAATGTTCGGATTCCACTACAGACTTTGAGGCAGACCCTTTCAAGATGTAAACTGACGTGAGCTTCCGTTAACCTGACATTGCCAGCCGGAGTCTTCCTCAAACAACTGTCTCTCCACCATCTACAACAAGGATCTGGCCAGTAATGTAGGATGAGCGGTCCGACACAAGGAAGAGAACCGATTCTGCGATCTCCTCCACTGACGCCCAGCGGCCCATCGGCACTTTCTCGCGGACATAGGCTTCAATCGCCTGGCGCCCCCCCATCTGCCCGATGAATGGCGCATTAAATGGCGTATCAACCCAGCCGGGACAAAGTGCATTCACCCTGATGCCAAAGCGGGCATAGTCTCCGGCCATCTGGCGGGTCATGGCAATGACCGCATGCTTGGTCGTGGTGTAGGCGATCATCTCGCGGTCATAGAGCACACCCGAACTTGACGAGGTGTTGAGGATGACCCCCCGCCCAGCCTTCTTCATGTGTGGCACTGCCAATCTTGCGCCCATGAAATGCGAACGGACATTAAGCTGCCATGAGGTATCAAAGCCCTGCGGGCTGACCTGTTCCAGATTGCCTTCGACCTGCGCGCCAGCGTGATTGTGCAAGATGTCGATGCGGCCATGTCTGGCGATAAAGGTCGAGAAATATTCCGAAAGCGCCGCATCGTCGGTGACGTCAAACACCAGCGAATCAGCCTGTCCGCCAGCATCGCGGATTTGCGTGACCGTTTCTTCAGCGCCCTCGCGACTGCGGTCAGCGACGCCGACGATTGCGCCCTCGCGTGCCATCGCAATGGCTGCCGCTTGCCCAATGCCAGAGCCTGAACCCGTGACAATGGCGACCCGGCCTTTGAGTATCATGTGACTGCACCTGACTGTCCGGAATGGCGCTCGCGCATCAGAATGCGCGCCAGCGCAATCACCAAAATAGAGGCGACAAGAACGAGCGTTGCAATGGCGTTGATCTCCGGCGTGACACCGCGCCGGATCGAGGCGAACACGTAGATTGGCAGTGTCGTCTGCGTTCCGGCAACAAAAAAGGCGATGATGAAATCATCGAACGAAAAGGTGAAGGAAAGCAGGAAGCCAGCCAGAATTGATGGCGCGATTTGCGGCAGCACGATACGCCGGAAGGTGGTAAGTGGAGTGGCGTACAAGTCACTCGATGCCTCGACAATGTCGCGGCTCAGATTGGCAATCCGCGCCTTGACGATCATCGTGACCAGGGCCAGTGAAAACAGTCCGTGCGCGGCGATAATCGAGGCGTATCCCAGACCGAATTGCGGCGGTGTCTCGCCAGGCCAGACTTTGATGATCAGCGGGTTGATTGCACCGAACACTTCGACCAGCGCCACCAGCGTGGCGATGCCGATCACCACGCCAGGTACGACGATGGCAGCGGCGAACAAGCCGTCGAACACCATTCGGCTGCGCGGTCCAAGCCTCTCCATGCCAATGGCTGCCATGGTGCCGAACAAGGCGGCGAGCGCCGCGCTGGTGAGTGCGATGAACAGGCTGTTTTGCAGCGCCTCGATCAGGAACCGGTTCGACAGCGCCTTGCCATACCAGGCAACCGAAAAGCCGGTGAACTCGCTGGCGCTGCGTCCGGCGTTGAATGAGAACAGTACCACCAGCGCGATCGGCGCATAGAGAAACAGATACACCGTTGTGACAAAGCTGCGCATCAGATGAGGTCCACCCGTCTTGCGCCTGCAGAGCGGTAGGCGACCCGCATGGCGAGACCCATGATGATCACCACCACCAGAACCAGCGTCACGGCAATGGCCGATCCCAGCGGCCAGTTACGCGACTGCAAGAAGAGGTCAACCAGCGCATTGCCGATGAAATAAATCTTGCCGCCGCCCAGCATCTGCGGGATTAGATATTCGCCAAGGAGCAGCACTGTCACCAGCGACATGCCGGTCATCACGCCGGGCAGCGACAGCGGCAAGGTGATGCGAAGGAAAGTCGCGATGGGCTTTGCCCCGAGATCGGAAGAGGCTTCAAGCAAGCGCCGGTCGAGCTTTTCCAGGCTGACATAGATAGGCATGATCATCAACGGCAGGTAGCCATAAACGATACCCAGCAGCACCGCAGACGGCGTGTTGATCAGCCGCACATCGGCAAAGCCGATCAAGTCCAGTACATGCGGAATGCCGCGCGAGCCGAGAAGATACATCCACGCATAAGTGCGCACCAGAAGGCTGGTCCAGAACGGAATGATCACAAGCGACACAAGTATCAGCCGGTATTTTGGATTGGATTTGACCGCAAGGTAATAGGCTACCGGATAACCGACGAGAAGGCACAGCAGGGCTCCAGTCGGCGCAAGCACCAGCGTGTTTTTGAACGCCGCCGCGCGTGACGGCAGGTTCGCAAATTGCGCAAAAGTGAAGGCGGCCTGATAGCCGCCCTCCGGTGCGCGTTCGCCAAAGGCGAACACGACGATGGCGATGAATGGCAGCACCAGAAACACAAACAGCCACAGCGCCGCCGGAGCCATCAGGCCCCAAGTCACCCACCGCATGTTTGAAGATTTTGTCGCAGTCATTTGTCAAAAGCCTCCCCCCTGCCGCCGATCTGGGAACCGGGGCGGGAGGAAGTGCTTCTCATCAGGCCGACTTGAATCGCGCCATCACTTCAGCGCGGCCTGGATCGGTCAGTGTTGCCGCAGCGCCGAATTCAAGCGGTGTCAACGAGACTTCATCCGGATAGATGATGAGGTTGGACGTCGCCTCTTTCGGCAACAGCGCCATAACGCGCGAATCGGTCGTCGGCGCACCGTTGGCAATATGCTCCTTCACGGCGTTGGCCGGATCCATCAGATAGTTCAGCAAGGCATAACCTGCCGGCTTGTTGGTGGCGCTCTTCGGGATTGCATAGAAATCGCACCAGATCTCGCCGCCGTCTTTCCCAAGAATGAAGGCGATTTCCGGCATATCGCGGTTGAGCTGCGCGCCGTCATTTGTCCAGCACATGGTCATCCACGCATCGGTCGCGCGCATGCCCGGCTGATAGTCGGAGTTGATGCCGAACAGATGAGGCTTGACCTTGATCAGCAATTCTTCCGCTTTGGCCAGATCCTCCGGCTTCACCGAATTGAACCCAAGTCCAAGTGCCACCAGTGCGTTGCCGATGGTTGTCAGCTGATAGTCATGCACAAGTGCGCGACCATCCGCCTCGCCCATCGCCACATCGAAGAACTCTTTCCAACTCGTCACCGGCGTCTTGATCTTGGAGGTGTTGACGGCCATGCCAGTGGTGCCCCAATTCTTCGGTAGGGCGTAAGTTTTGTCACCAATCGCGCCCTCGCTCGTGAAGCGGGGGTTTTCCGTGGCCGCCGAGAAGTTCGGCAGCTGGGCAAGGTCAAGCTCGTCAATCAGGCCGAGTTTGGCATAGGTCGAGATCGTGTAGTTGGTTGGCACAAACAAGTCCCAGCCCGCGCCGCCTGCCTGAAGCTTGGCGAGCATTTCCTCGTTGGAGCCAAACACGTTTACCTCTATTGCACAGCCGGTCGCGGTGGTGAAAGCGTCGAAGGTAGCTGGGTCATGATAGTTCGGCCAGGTCGCTAGCGACATTTTCGCGCCGATGTCGCCCGCAAAGGCCGGTGTCGAAAACAGTCCAAGCTCACGGCCGAGCACTGCTGTTGCCAAGCCAAGGCCGGTAACGCCCAGAAAATGACGGCGGCTCACTGAGCCGCGCTTGTAGCGCATCAGCTCTTCTGCGAACTGCTTGGCGGAGATGGGTGCATTGTCCTTGTATGATTTGGTCATGGCTCATTCTCTCTCTGGTTATTGTTGGTCTGCAAAAATATGTGGCGCGGAAGGTGCAATCCGCAGGTCAACCCGGTCGCCCATTTCAAAAACGGCAGCGCCTGCGCCGGAGTGTCCGTCAGTGACGACCATGATGTCGCCGATGCCCGGCGTCTCGACGACATACTCCGCCGACGCGCCAAGGAAAATGCGGTGTGTGATCGTGCCGGACAGGACCTTGTCCGGCATGGCCCCGGCGCGATTCATGGAAATCAGTTCGGGTCGGATCGACAGGATCGCGCCGCCAGCCTTCAGGTTGGCTTTCACGTCGAGCGGCAGCACCGCGCCATTGGCCAACCGGGCAACCGCGCCCGATCCGGCCAATTCAACCGTAGCCTTAATCTTGTTGGTCTTGCCGACAAATTCGGCGACAAACAGATTGGCCGGCCGGGCGTAGATTTCCTCTGGGCTGGCGAGCTGGATGATCTTGCCCGCATTCATCACGCAGACATGGTCGCTCATTGACAGCGCCTCGTCCTGATCATGCGTGACCAAAAGGAAGGTAATGCCAAGATCACGGTGCAAGTTCTGTAGCTCAAGCTGCATCGCAGTGCGCAGCTTCTTGTCGAGCGCCGCCAGCGGCTCATCCAGCAGCAACACGCGTGGCTTGTTGATCAGCGCCCGCGCCAACGCCACCCGTTGCTGTTGCCCGCCCGAAAGCTCATGGACCTTGCGTTTCCGGTAGGCGCCGAGGTGAACCATTTCGAGAGCCTCGCCGACGCGGCGGGAAATCTCGGCGCTTGAGAGTTTCGGGCGTGTCTGTTCCAAGCCATAGGAGACATTGCCTTCGACATTAAAATGCGGAAACAGCGCGTAGCTCTGAAACACCATGTTAACCGGCCGACGGTAGGCCGGCATCCCTGCCATCGCAATGTCACCGACGAACACTTCGCCTTCCGTCGGCTGTTCAAACCCGCCGATCACCCGCAGGCACGTTGTCTTGCCGCAGCCTGACGGACCCAAGAGCGCAATGAATGAGCCTATGGGAACCTGCAGGTCGATTCTGTCAACCGCCGTTACGTCGCCGTAGCGCTTGCTGACCGCGCGGAACTCAATGTCAAAACCCGATGACAAACCGCAGCCTTTCCTGATGGAGCAAGAGAAGGAGGCTGCCTTCCCTGCTAACAGACAGACTAGGCAGTGGAGACTAACAGGGTATATACCCCAAAAGTGGTATGGAGACGCTTTGTCTGCGTTTCAGGGAGTATCACTCCGAAGGAGCACCAACGTTTGCGAACTGACCTCGATCTGCTTTTCCAGGCTACCGCGGCGTTGGTGATACAGCCGCGTATGTCGGATGATGCGGCGGGCAAGAACCTTGTTTTGCTGCTTTCTTCTATTGCCCATTTCGATGATCTGGTTGTCTTCGCCTATTGCAGCCAAGAGCGGCCAGTGCACGTTTTTTCGACATTTGATTCAATGGAGTTTGACGTATTCGTTAGCCAGTATCTGGTAGGTCCTTACTTGCTCGACCCATTTTACCGCAACGCATTGGCGCGCAACGACGGGGTCTGGCGGATGCGGGAACTGGCGCCCGACCGGTTCTTCTCCAGCGAGTATTATCGCAGCTATTACTCGAAAACCGCCCTTGCCGAAGAGATCGGTTTTTTCGTCACGTTGGAAAGTGACATCAGGCTGGTGGTTTCCCTGATGAGGCGCGAGGCAACGGGAGCATTTTCAGCGGCGGAATTTGCGCAGGTCAAAAAAGCGGTCCCTTTGGTGGCCGCCGTTTGCGAACGATTCTGGGCAGGCATCGCCGATCGTTTCGCGCCTGAGCGGAAATATACGCCGGGCCGGATTCGGACTGAAAGCGTTTGGGAGCGGCTGCAGATTGCTTACCGGCTGACTGCTCGCGAGGCCGCAATCATTGAACTTGTTCTGCGGGGATACTCATCGGAGTCAATCGGTTTGAGCCTTGGCATCAGCACTGGCACGGTCAAGGTCCACCGCCGCAATGTTTACCGCAAACTTAACATCTCGTCGCAAACCCAGTTGTTCTCGCTGTTCTTCCCGGTTGGCGAGGTCAAGCTACCTGCGGATCCGTTCCTTGGCCAGGTGGGCGCCATCCAGACATGACAACCCCCGCAAGAGTAGTGAATCCGCCCTTGCACTAAGTTTGTTTATTGTACAGGAACCATGAGATGTTGATAAGGTGTTCCCGCCCACGTCTCATAGGGCGGCACCGTCAACTTAACGAGTGCTGAATTGGTGTTGGGTATTTTGTGTCGATGATCATGCCACGCGATGTCCTCTACCGTCGCTATCGCTTTCCTGCCGAAGTGATCTCCTATGCGGTTTGGCTCTATTATCGGTTTCCGCTGAGCTTGCCGATGGTTGAGGAAATGCTCGCTGCCCGTGGCATTGAGGTCTGCCATGAAACGGTGAGGCAATGGGCCGAGAAATTCGGGCGAGAATATTCCAATCGCCTGCGTCGGGGTGCACCTGCTCGTGGTGACAAGTGGCATTTGGATGAAGTTGTCATCACAATCGGTGGAAAGAAACATTGGCCCTCCTCCTGAGCCTGCCGAAGGATGGCGCGCCGTCGATCAGGATGGCTTCGTGCTGGACGTGCTGATCCAAAGCCGAAGAGATCGAACCGCAGCACAGCGCCTCATGCGCAAACTTCTCAAGAAGTCAGCAACAGCGCCACGCGTCATGATCACCGACAAGCTCAAGTCCTACGCCGCCGCTCGCAATGATATGGGCCTGGGGTTCGAACATCGGCAGTACAAGGGACTAAACAACCGAGCAGAGAATTCTCATCTGCCGCTGCGACGACGAGAGCGGATCATGAAGCGATACAAATCGCCACGACAGGTTCAAATTCCTGTCAACTCCTGATCAAGTCGCCAACCTCTTTCACTTCCCCCGCAATAATCTCTCAGCCATCAATTACTGCGAAGCTCGCGCAAGGGCGTTCGCCGCCTGGGCCGAGGTTACGACCGCAAACCTCGCTCCATGATGCAGGGCGACCCAGCAGACACTTCGCCTCACCAATCAACCGTTAAGTTGACGGTGCCGAATTCGAGCTTCAGCCCAGCCTACGTCTACCTTGTGGCCAGCCACGTCAACCTTGGCAATCTCGATGCAGCGCACGCCGTGGCCCGGCGCTTGCTGGAAATTGCCCCAAATTTTTCGATTGGCGGCTTCGCGCGGATGGGCTTGTTTCGGACTCCGCTGATGGAAGGAATAACGGCGGCGTTAAGGACGACAGAATTGCCGGAGTATCGGTCTCGTTGTTGAGCCTAGTTGGGCACCGTCACGTTGACGGGCTGGTTAGAGTTTTGCGTTAATCCGGCCCGATGAGTAAAGTTCGACACGCCTGCCAGTTTACATCTTGAATGGGTCTGCCTCAAAGTCTGTGGGACTGACAACCTCGAATTTCCACCACGCCATTGAAAACGAAGGATTTTTCAGACACAGTCAGTCAGTAACGCGGACGATGTCGCCACAGCAGAGATTTTCACAGAATTCGGTTGCTTTTTCAAAGCGTTGCCGGTTCGAAGTGATCTCGATCACCACAGACTTTGAGGCAGAGCCATTCAAGATGTAACCTGACAACCTGAGACCGATTGGTGGAAGAAGTTGGTTGATATGACCGCTCTGGTTCGCTGGAATTCTCGCGTTCCAGACAGGACGACCTTCCAAAGCTTCCTGACCGTCGCGGCTATACGCCTTGAACGCGAGTATTCTAAAGTGTACTAACACTGAACGGAAATGGCCATCTCACGCCATGATGAAGGAGAATTGGCATTGCAAGTCATTGACCTCAAAGCCATTCTGATAATTGCGCTTATTTTTGTTCCACTTGAAAGGATATTTTCTCTTCATCCGGGGCAGAAGCTGTTCAGGCGGTACTGGGCCAACGACCTTGTATACCTTTTTTTGAACGGGATATTAATCAAAGCTGGCCTTCTGTTACTTCTGGGTGCCTCGGTAGTAGCGATAAGGTGGGTGGTTCCCGAAGCGATTGGAATAAATGTTCGTATGCAGCCACTATGGCTTCAGGCGATAGAGGTCATCATCGTCGCTGACATCGGGTTTTATTCTGCACACCGCGTTTTTCACGCAGTTCCCTTCCTGTGGCGTTTCCACGCCGTGCATCATAGCATCGAGGAGATGGACTGGCTGGCAGCCCACCGGGTTCACCCCTTTGACCAAATCATGACAAAAGCATGTTCGTTGCTGCCAGTGCTTGCGCTTGGCTTTTCGGAAGCGGCGATTGCTATCTTTGCCTTTACCTACCAATGGCAGGCGCTTTTGATACATTCCAACGTCCGTGTATCATTTGGTCCGCTCAAATGGCTATTTGCGTCGCCGCAGTTCCATCATTGGCATCATGCCAATGAAACAGAGGCCTATGACAAGAACTTTGCGGCGCAATTGCCGATCATTGACGCGATATGCGGCACCTTGTTTCTGCCATCTGAACGGATGCCAGCCAAATATGGCACGAATGACCCTGTGCCCAATCTGTATCATTTGCAGATCGCCTATCCCTTGTGGCAAAGACGGCAACAGGAGGCTTCGGGAACCGCCAAACATGAAGACACAGAGACGAATCCATTGTGACCGGCAACCTTGAAGATTTTTTGGGCAAGGCGCTGATAGCTGTGATCTTCGCATCGTTCACGGTGTTCCAAGCAGCGGCAATCTTCGCGATGATGTCACACCCTGAGGGGAGTGCTCTATGGGCACTCGCCCTGACATCCAAAGTCTTCAGTCTCGTCTTCATGCTTTTGGTGGTCTATCTGACCGTCACGCGGCTGCCGCCGATAAGCGGAGCGGCGGGTATTGAACCGCGCGTTTCGGCGATTACCGGCACGTTTATTCTCATGCTGTTGATCGTGTTGCCGGCTCAAACTCTTCGGCCCTGGCAATTGTATTTTTCAACGGCGCTCATTGTCGTCGGCACATTGCTGTCAATCTATTGCCTCTACCGGCTTGGACGCTCGTTTTCCATCATGGCAACGGCGCGAAAACTGGTTTCCGACGGGCCCTATGCACTGGTTCGTCATCCTCTGTATTTTGCCGAGGCTCACCGCGCGGCGGAGGGCCTGCGGGCCATGGTCACGAACAGGGCCACCGTGATACGCCGTGCCGCCGGCGTGGCCGCGGCGGCGGGGCTGCTACCCCAACCGCAGGACATTCCGGTTCG
>JANNRN010000319.1:0-1971 GCA_031401375.1 Phyllobacteriaceae bacterium
GTGCGGGCATATTGGAGCCATCTTGAATGAACTGTCAATCAAAATGGCAGCGGCAGCCAAATCGGTTGCCGGGCAAATTCCGTCAGGGTTCCGCTTGCAGCGCCTTGATCCATTCGTGGCCGATGCCATTGCGGTTCAAAAAGGCGACCGGGTCTTCCGCATCAAGCCGCGACAATATCCGGTAGGCTTCGAGCACTTCTGCGTTCATCATGGCGTGCCGGAAGAAAAACGTTGCGGCCGCGTAGCGTGTACGCCCCGACCATTGCTCGCCAAGCGCGGTTCGCACCAGTTTCCAGTTCTCCTCAATTTCGGGGTCGGCCGTCATGGCGTCACTTGTCGTCCGGCGGGGTCATGGTGCGGCGCGCGAGCTTCACAAAGGGACGCTCGACGACCTTCACGCGCTTCATCATCTTCTGGTATTGCAATTCGCGCATCGCATAGATCTCAACCCAGAGGTCATCCAAAATCGACGTGCCGTAAGGCCGCTGCAGCGTGGCGAGCGCAATGTTGCGTTTGGCTGTCGGTGACCAGATGGCGGCCGAAACCAGACCCACTTCTTTTTGTTTCCGGTGGTAAACAAGCGCGTGTTCTGCGGGAATGTTGCCTTCGACTTCAAGGCCGACCAACACATGCGCCACGGTGCCGCTTTCCCTCGCGGAGAATATGGCTCGGCGGCCGTTGAAATGGCCTTTGTGAGGATCCACCAACCAGTCGAGGCCGATTTCGTCTGGCGTGCGGGCGCGATTGGCTCGCAAGGCGGCTTCCGACGTGATGAAGTCGCTATTGGCAACAATGAACCCGGTTTCGATCCGTGCGCTTTCCAGCGCCGAATAACCGATAGGGCGCAAGCGGTGAGGTGTTCCCGCCAATTCCAACGCATCCCACAACGCCAAGGCGGAATCGACATCGGTGAAGAGTTCGTAGCCAAGATCACCTGTGAAGCCGGTGCGTGATACGGTGACACTCAGTGCTCCAAGGCTAAAGTCCGAGATGGCGAACGGGCGAAGTTGCTCAATGTCTTTCAATCCCATTGCTTTCAGGATTGCGCAGGAAGTGGGTCCCTGAAGAGCAAGACCGGCAATCTCCGCAGTCTCTTCCTCGATAGTGACTTTATAGCCAAAGGCACTGTCGAGCAGCCAGGGAAGATGACGTTCCTGACAGCAGAGCCGGAACCGGTCGTCGGTGAAGCGGAACAATGTGCCATCATCCAGGACATGGCCGTCATCGTCGCACCATGCCGTGTACTGCACGCGCATCGGTTTCAATTTGGTCACGTCGCGCAGTGTCAGGCGGTCAAGACAGGCCTCGGCATCCGGGCCTTCGATGCGATACTTGACCATCGGGGAAATGTCGAACAGGGCTGCAGTCGAGCGGATGGCAAAGTACTCAAGTTCCTGATCGGTGATCACCATCGGCGAGATGTAGCCGTTCCAGATATACCATTCATGCTGCGTCATGTGAGCAGCGATCCTCGCGTGGAACGGGGATTGCAGGCGCATGTTGTCGATATGGCTCTGGCCGCGCTTGCGTTCAGCGCTCAGGGATGGAATCGGTTTCATTTTCATGTTCCTGCCCCTTTCAGCACAGTGCGGGCAGCCAGAAGACCGGGCATGCCGGACACGCCACCGCCTGGGTGAGAGCCGGCGCCGCAGAGGTAGAGACCGGGAACCGGTGTCAGGTAACGCGATGCGGCAAATGTGGGGCGCATCATCGCCATCTGGTCCGCTTGCAGCTCGCCGTGGTGCCAATGGCCACCCGGCATGTCATAAAGCCGTTCGATATCGGGCGGCGCCAGCAATTCAGACGCTGTCACGGACTTGCGGATGCCCGGCGCATGGCGTTCAAGCAGGTCAAGCGAAGTCTCGAGAAGCATGGCGCGGCCGCTGTCCCAACCTTGTTTCAAATCGTATGGCGTATGCTGAATAATCGCAGAAAGCGTGCAGCGCCCATCTGGAGCCATGGCCGGATCGG
>JANNRN010000320.1:0-5793 GCA_031401375.1 Phyllobacteriaceae bacterium
GAAGGATGCCGATCTGGTGCTGCTCGATGAGCCGCTGGCCAATCTTGACTTCAAACTGCGCGAGGAGTTGCGCGAAGAACTTCCCCGTCTTTTCCATGACCGCGACTGTATCGTGGTCTATGCGACGACCGAACCGTCCGAAGCTTTGCTGTTCGCCGGAAGCACCGCCGCGATGCACGAGGGCCGCATCACCCAGTTCGGGCCGACAGGCGACATCTACCGCAAGCCGCAAGATCTCATCACGGCAAGGGTGTTTTCCGAACCGCCGATGAACGTTGCTCAGGTGACCAAGACCGGCGGCAAGTTCTCGATGGATGGCGTGATCAACTGGGCCGCCAGCGCAAGCCTTTCAGCACTTCCGGACGGCGTTTACACATTTGGAATCAGGCCGCATCACGTCCTGCCGGAGAAAACATCCGAAGGCGCCGTCAAGGTCAGCGGCAAGGTCAAGGTAGCCGAACTTTCCGGGTCGGAGAGCATTATTCATTTCGACATGCTCGGCAATCCGTGGGTGTCACTCACTCACGGTATCCATCCGTTCAGGGCCGGGGAAACAGCTGAACTCTATGTGGACGTGGCGCGCGGCTTCTACTTCGGCAGCGACAACCGTTTGATCGAAAGATAGGGCGCGGAACATGGCAAAAATCACGCTGAGGGACCTGCGCCACTCCTACATGGAGAACCCGGCGGCGCCCGCTGACTATGCGTTGAAGAAGCTCGATGTGGAGTGGCGCGACGGCGGCGCCTATGCACTTCTTGGTCCTTCCGGATGTGGCAAGACCACGCTCTTGAACATCATTTCGGGGCTTTTGATTCCAAGCCACGGCCAGGTGTTGTTTGGTGAGCGCGATGTCACCAAGTTGCCGACCGAAGAGCGCAACATTGCGCAAGTTTTTCAGTTCCCCGTCGTCTATGACACAATGAGCGTTTACGACAATCTCGCCTTTCCACTGCGCAATCGCAGCGTGCCGGAAGCGCAGGTCGACAAGCGTGTGCGCACGATTGCGGAGATGACCGACCTGACCGGCATGCTCAAGCAGCGCGCATCGGGCCTCACCGCTGACGGCAAACAGAAGATCTCGCTGGGCCGCGGCCTGGTGCGCGAGGACGTCAATGTCATCATGTTTGACGAACCGCTGACCGTCATCGATCCGCATTTGAAATGGTTGTTGCGCTCCAAGCTGAAAGAGCTGCACCAGAGGCTTGGCACGACGATGATCTATGTGACGCATGACCAGACCGAAGCGCTGACATTTGCCGATCAGGTCGTGGTGATGAAGGATGGCGAAGTCGTACAGATCGGCACGCCGGTTGAATTGTTCGAACGCCCGCATCACACTTTTGTCGGTCATTTCATCGGATCCCCCGGCATGAACATCTTGCCCTGTGCGGTCAAAGACGGCGAAGTTGCCGTGGGCCAATCGCGAATCGAGGTCGACAACGCCGCAGCGCTAAAGGGGCTGTCCGGCACGTATGAACTTGGCGTGCGGCCGGAGTTCACGCGTTTTGCCAATGCGGGACTGCCCGTCAGTATCGCCAAGGTGACTGAAACCGGGCGCAGCCGCATTGTCGATACCCGTTTTGACGGGCGCTCGATCAAGCTGCTGTTGGAAGAAGGCGAGCAAGTCCCAAGCGAATCCGCATTCCTGGCTTTCGACAAAAAGCATAGTCAGGTTTACGGCGATGGCTGGCTGGTGGAGTAGGACATGAACAAGACCGTCAATCAGAAAGCCTGGTTCCTCGTCCTGCCCGTCATCGTGCTGGTCGCCTTCAACGCGATCATCCCGCTGATGACCGTTGTCAATTATTCACTGCAGGAAACGTTCGGCGACAATACATTCTTTTGGTCCGGCGTGCGCTGGTATGAGGAGATCCTGCATTCCGACCGCTTCTGGGCCTCGCTCGGCCGCCAGCTGTTTTTCACGTTCACCATTCTTTTGATCGAAGTGCCGCTGGGCGTGGCGATTGCGCTGACCATGCCGAAAAAGGGCCCTTGGGTCTCCGTATGCCTCGTCCTGATGTCGCTGCCGCTGCTCATTCCGTGGAATGTCGTCGGCGCCATGTGGAACATTTTCGCCCTGCCCGATATTGGCCTTCTTGGCTATCTTCTGAACGCCATCGGCTTTGATTTCAACTACACGCGCCAGACCGGCGACGCCTGGTTCACACTGATCACCATGGACGTATGGCACTGGACTTCGCTGGTCGTTCTTCTCGCTTATGCCGGTCTCGTGTCGATCCCCGACGCCTATTATCAGGCGGCGCTGATTGACGGAGCGTCGAAGTGGAAGATCTTCCGGTTCATCCAATTGCCGAAAATGAAGCGCGTGCTGACCATCGCAATCCTTCTGCGCTTCATGGACAGTTTCAACATCTATACCGAGCCGAAAGTGCTGACTGGCGGCGGACCGGGCAATTCGACGACGCTGCTCTCCATCGACCTCGACAAGATTGCGCTCGGGCAGTTCGACCTTGGTCCGGCCGGCGCCATGTCGCTGATCTACTTCCTCATCATTTTGCTCACCAGCTGGATTTTCTACACGCTGATGATGCGCAACGAAGAACAATAGGAGGGGGCGATGCGAATCTCGAAATGGCTGGTGCCGTCGCTTTACATCCTGTTCCTGATGCTGCCGATCTATTGGCTTGTGTCGATGTCGTTCAAGACGACCAATGAAATCCTGCGCGGCTTCTCGCTGTTTCCGCAGGAATTCACGCTGGAAAACTACGCCAAAATATTCTCCGACCCAACCTGGTATTGGGGCTATATCAATTCGCTGGCTTACGTCTCGATGAACACGGTTCTGTCGGTCGCCGTCGCGCTGCCCGCGGCTTACGCGTTTTCGCGCTACCGGTTTCTTGGCGACAAACACCTGTTCTTTTGGCTTTTGACCAACCGCATGGCCCCTGCCGCCGTGTTCGCGCTGCCCTTCCTGCAGCTCTATTCGTCGATTGGCCTGTTTGACACCTACATCGCCGTGGCGCTTGCTCATACGCTGTTCAATGTGCCGCTCGCCGTCTGGATTTTGGAAGGCTTCATGTCGGGCGTGCCGAAGGAACTGGACGAGACCGCCTATGTTGACGGTCATTCATTTCCGAGTTTCTTCTTCAAAATCTTCCTGCCGACGATCGCCGCCGGCATCGGTGTCGCGATCTTCTTCTGCTTCATGTTCTCATGGGTGGAGCTGCTCTTGGCGAAGACCTTGACGTCGGTGGAGGCCAAGCCCATCGCCGCCGTGATGACGCGCACCGCTTCGACCTCCGGCTACGAACTGGGACTGCTTGCGGCGGCTGGCACGCTCACCATCATTCCGGGCGCCATTGTCATCTGGTTCGTCCGCAATTACATCGCCAAGGGCTTTGCCCTCGGCCGCGTTTAAGGAGTAAAATCATGGGCTTATCCTGGATGGCGTGGACCTGGCCCACCGCCGCGTTCTTTGTCTTTGTCGCGCTTGCCATCGCCACAATGGGGCTGTGGGAATTCAAGTCGCCAGGCGGCGATCCGCGCCGGGGCGTTTTCGGTCTCGATACGACCCGGGGCGACCGCCTGTTCATTTCCCTGCTCGGCAGCGCCTTCATCTTCCTTGCCTGGCTCGGCCTTTACGGCACGCCGCTGTGGGGCGGCCTTGCCATTGCGCTCGCCTGGCTGGTTTTCGTCTTCAGGAAGGTTTGACCGCGCGGCCAAATCAACCGCTTGAACTGCAGGCCAAACAGGCGCAATCTATTCACACTTGCGCTGGAAACTATTCGCATCCGGCGCGGAATCGGAGGTGCGTCATGCCAAATGCACTGCTCGTCCCCGCAGCCGCCCTTTTTGGCCTCGTCATCCTCGGGCCGGCCCACGCGTCCAGCGAATGCACCTGCCGCTACAAGGGCGGGGAGACAACTGACGGACAAACGATTTGCATGACGACAGCGAAGGGCCGGGAGCTTGCGGTCTGCGAAAAGGTGCTGAACGTCACCAGTTGGAAATTCCTTGGCCAGCCGTGCCCAAGCGCGGTCAATGACGGCCAGCAGGTCCCCGTGCCGCCCGTCTCCAATTACAGCTCCGGATAATACCGGTCGAAATACCGCAGCCGGAGTTTTTCGCCGATCATGCAGTCGACCCCGGAACTCACGGGCATGATTGAAGGCTCAGGCGCAGGATTGGCGCCGACTTCCAAAATGAGCTTGCGCCGGATCGCCTGTGCGAAATCTGCGATGCCCCGGGCAGGCAGCGAGAACGCGCCGGGGCCGCCAATGACGCAGTCGCCATAATAGTCATCCAGATTGTCGATGACGCCGGCGCCCGGCACCAGAATCGGAAGGCCGTTCACCGTGATGCCGGCGGACACCGCGTCGGCGCGGGCCAAAAGCACGGGACGACCGGCATTGTTGGGGCCGTCCCCCGAAACATCGATGACTTTGCGCAGGCCCATGAAAGCATTTGCCTTGATCGTCCGGCGGCCAAAATCAATTGCACCGGAAATCGAGGTTCCACGCGCCGGATCGTAAGGCTTTTCCCTGATCTGTTGAGCAAACGCCAGGGCTGACTTTTCGCTGTCGATCACGCGCCAATCCACGACCACGCTCTGACGGGTTTCGCCCGCCCATTCCACGTAGGTCACCGCGATACTGCCCAGCATGCCGGTCTTGACCGCCCGGATGAAGGATGGATCGGAAAGGGCGGCGGAATAGCCGTCACGCTGGATCTGACGCTCCGTCGCATTCATCGACCGTGACACGTCGGCGGCGAGAACCAGTTCGAGGTCCACTTCGGTGAGATCAACCGCCATTGCCGCCGGAACCTGGCTGCCAAGGGCGGCAAGCAAGATGAACTTGAGAAACCGGTTCATGTGATCCTGTTGCGAATTTGCGCTGCCAATGTACAATAGCCGCAAGAACGCCAAGCTCAATCAATATTGAAAACTTGTGATGCTTCGGCCCTTCAACTCTTCGAGATAGTCCTCAAGGCTGATCAGCCCGGCGCAGGCCATGGCCCCGCGCGGAACATGCGTTTTGCGCAGCAGCCGCTCAGCCAGCACAATCGCCGGAATCGTTGGAATATGCGGACCGTCGCCGTTCTTCGCGATAATGAACCACGACTTTTTCAGCGGCCTTCCGTTACGCCCCAACCCGTCAAGCACAACATGCATGCCGCCGTCAGCCGAACCGAACCTGTCAAACCAGCCGGCGGCTTTCAACAGCTGCGGCGCGTACCGCGGCAGATTGAGCGGCATACCCAATCGCACCAGCCAGGACAGGGACCATAATCCGAGATGAATGAGAAGGTTTTCAAGGCTTGCCGAAAACCTGATGTCGCCAATGCCGTACTTTTCGGAAAACAGGTCAAGGTCCGGCACATCGCAATTGGCCATCCAGCGCGTGCCAATCTGCGGATAGTTTTGGCGATAAAGGTCTTGCCAGCCGAAGCGCACGTTTTGACCCGGACAAGGCTGCAGCCGCTTGCCGGCATAGCCAAGGATTGCCTCAGTCGTTGCAAGCCCGCGTTCGGCCTTCTGGCCCGGCGCGATGCCAAAACGCAGGGTCCGGATTTTCGAGAACTCCGGCAGGAAATGCTCGATCACGGCCGAAGACAGACCCGGCACTGTGCTGGCGCCGCTTATCACGGCAAGGTTTTTTGCTTGCGCCGCAGCATCCAGCGCTTTGATCCCGGTGACGAATTCGCGCGCATCGGCGAGATCAATATAGTGGACGCCATGCGCGATGCAGGTCTTGGCGATTCGATAGTCCTTGCCCTGAAACGGTCCGCAGGTATTGACGACAACCCCGGGCTTGAGCCGTGCGATCTGG
>JANNRN010000321.1:0-7766 GCA_031401375.1 Phyllobacteriaceae bacterium
ACCGCGAGCAGGTCTTGTTCCGGTCAACCGGCATCGGCGATGATCTTGAACGGCCGCTGGTCAAGACCGACGGCAGTTTCACCTATTTTGCCGCTGATGTCGCTTACATGCGGGACAAGTTCGACCGGGGATTTGAAGAAATGATCTTCGTGCTTGGCGCTGACCACGGCGGTTACGTCAAGCGCATGGAGGCGCTTTGCACCGCCATTTCCGGCGGCGCCGCCAAGTGCTCGATCTATCTGGTGCAACTCGTCAAGCTCTACCGGGACGGCGAGCCGGTGCGCATGTCAAAACGTGCAGGGGAGTTTGTCACGCTGCGTGACGTGGTTGACGAAGTCGGGCGCGATCCAGTGCGTTTCATGATGCTTTACCGCAAGAACGACGCGCCGCTTGATTTCGATTTTGCCAAGGTCACTGAGCAGTCGAAGGACAATCCCGTCTTTTACGTCCAATATGCCTCGGCGCGCTGCCATTCTGTGTTCCGGCAGGCGCTGGAACAGATGCAGTTAGGTGCGGTCTATCGGGCGGGCGCGGCTGAATTGACAGCGCTTCTGGAGGATCCAAGTGAGTTGGCGCTTATCCGAAAGCTTGCCGAATATCCCCGTCTGATAGAAGGCGCGGCGCTGGCCCGGGAACCGCATCGGGTTGCCTTTTACCTCTATGACCTCGCCTCAATGTTTCACAGCCATTGGAACAAGGGCAGCGAGAACCACGAATTACGTTTTGTTAAGGTTACCAATCCACAATTGACCATTGCCAGACTCGGGTTGATCGAGGCTGTTTATGGCGTTCTTGCTTCCGGCCTCGCGGTAATTGGTGCTGACGCCCCGGAACAAATGCGCTAACGCTGGGGCAAAACCGTCACCTTTTGCCCACATTGCGGAGGTAAGGCGACGAAATAGTGGTGCAGCCCCAGTTGTGCCGCGTGTTATGCAGGAAAAAGGCATGGCCGACAGCGTATTGAGGAAGACCAGGGACTATTCATCGGACATGATCGATGAAGATGATCCCCTGATGGAACTTTCCCGGATCATCGGTCTGGAGCCCCGGCGCGAGCAGTCTTTGCGCCGTGAGCCAGAGGTCGCCTTGCACAGCGAACCGGCAACGATCGAGCCTGCAGCCGACCTGCCAGCTTCTGCAATGGCGACGGTCGAGGACGAACCTTTGTTTGATGCACACGCCGAGTTTGACGCAAGTGCGGAAATTGCCACTGATGAGGTTTCGGTCGAATTTGAGTCGATAGATGATTTCCAGCTGGATATTGCCGACGAACTTATTGCGAGCCTAGAAGCGGAATCTGGTTATTCCTCGCCTGTGAGCGCGCCACTCCGCCCGTCCGAACAGCACGCTGACGAGCAGAGCGAGATTGTTGATCAGGCCGCGCCTGAGGTTGACGAGGTTGAGCCTGAATATGTTCAGGCCGAAGACCCCAAAGGCGAAACCATTCCGCACCTGTTGATCCATTCCAATGAGCTGCCAAGCATAGAGGACGAATTGCAAGCTCTCCTGGACGCGTCAAATGACCGGAAGTCCCCGCTTGGACTTCGCCCTGTTGACCAGGGGATTGAGGATGTAGAGCCGGTTGGGAGCGACTATTTTGGCGCGTTTTCAACACATGCAAACGCGGCCAGACACGTGCACGAACCGGTTGATATCGCGGCACAGCCTGACGACCCGCGCATCGACATGAACTTCGATGAAGATCCCGAACCGGGTGATCCCGCAGAACAAGAATGGGACTTACCCGAAAGCGCACAGGAAGAATTTCATGCGGACATCGTTCGCACCGATTCTCTGATCGATTCCGTCGAGACAGCGGAACCGGCGTTTGAGCCCGAATTGTCCGGTGAGGACCCGCATGTTTTTGTCGCAGCTGCGGAAATGGAATATCAGGAACCAGCTCTTGAACCTGTTGATGAGCCGTCGTTTGATTCAGCCGCGCAGCCCGTTGTTGAGGCGGTTCAGCACGAAGCGCGCTCCGTCGAAGTGACTGATGAGTTCGATATCCCTGAGTTCGAATATGAGGAGGCCGGTGCCCGCGTCAGGGACAATGCCGGGCAATTTGCTTACGACGACGAGTACACAGGTTCTGTTTTGGAGCCGGCGCCGGCGGCTGTGAGTGAAGAAGTTGCGTCGCCGGTGGCTGCGGCAGATTTCGATGAGTTCGAGCTTGATCAGATCAATGACGCGATCGCAGAACTTGAACAGGAGCGCGCCAGAGAGTTTGTAACGCCGGAAACTACCGCCGCTGCAGTCGGTGTGGCTGCGAGTTGGCCGATACAGGCGCGCACGGAGCGTCAGGATTTTGTGCTGGAGCGCCATGGCGATCCGGTTGCATCGCCCGATCCGCTGGCAAGCAAACTTGATGCGCGAAAGCCGGTTTCCGCACGCGGATATTTGATGGCGGCAGGGCTTGGCGCTTTGGCGCTTGTTGGCGGCATTGCTGCCTACGCCCTGACAAACGGCAATGTGTCTCCTGTAACCGATTCTGCTCCAATCGTGCTCAAGGCAGATTCGCAGCCGGTGAAAATCGCGCCGGAAAATCCCGGTGGCAGTGTCGTGCCCAATCAGGATATCGCTGTTTATGACAAGGTTGGCGGGCCGGGCGCGCAGGCTAACCAGCAGGACCAACTTGTTTCATCGACGGAACAACCCGTCAACCTTCAGGAAAAGGCAGCCGCCCGCGTGGTGCTTCCGGGGCCGTCGGCAACGGAGACTGACGAGCAGGCCGTCAAATCAGAGGAGCGGATTGACCCGCAATCCACGCAACAGGAAAGCTTGGTGAGCGGCGAACTTGCTACTGTTTCGCCCAAAAGGGTTCGCACGCTTGTCGTCAAACCGGATGGTTCGCTTGTCGAGCGCACCACGCCTGCGCCTTCCTTTGACGAGCAGACGGCAGCGATAACGCCGGATCTGGCCAAACCGTCGACTGAGGGTCTGGTTCCAGCCAAGAAGGTCAAGACGGAGGCGGTCGATGCTGCGGCAGCTGGTGTTTCCGTGCAAGCGGAGACGGCAGAGGCCGGCTCAACCCTGGCTGCCGCACCCGATGCGGCGCCTGCCGAGCCCATCCAAACCGCGGCGGTGGCAAAGACTGTTCCTGCGCCAGACCCCGTGTCTGATCCGGTAGCCGAAAATCCAGCCGTAAGTTCCGCTGAACCTACAGAATCAGTCGTTGCGGCGGTCGAGCCGCCAGCTCCGGCAGCTGCCGAAGCCGCGACGGCTCAAGAGACCAAGCCATTGGTGAAGACGGTTAAAATCAAGAAGATCAAGGCCGAGCCTGCGGCCACCGAGATCGACGTTGCGGCAGCGGCAAATGTTCCGCTTGTCGAGGCTCGCCCGGCAGACCAGCCTGTGAACATTGTGGCCAAGACGGGGAAAACCCCGGGAGCGGAAGCAGCGGCAACGCCGGCGGCGAGTGGCAATTACGTCATTCAGATTGCCTCGACGCCTTCGCCCGATGCGGCCCAATCGACCTATGCATCATTGAGCCGAAAGTTTGGCTCCGTCATTGGCGGCCGCGGTGTGACCATTCAAAAGGCCGACATTCCCGGGAAAGGCACGTTCTACCGGGTTCGCATTGAAGCAGGCTCCAAGAAGGAAGCCGTGGCCCTCTGCACAAAGTACAAGGCGGCTGGCGGTGAGTGTCTGGTTGCCCGTTGATTGGCTGACTTTCGACGACAAAGGGCAGCTTTCGGGCTGCCTTTTTCATTTCAAGGGTGCCCTTATTGTATTTTGTGGGAACCGTTCATTGCTTGCGGAGCGGAAAACTACTCTGTCCGATAGTTGAGTTTCATGCCAAAACGTATGCCGCCGGCGGTAAGCCCAGACGCGCTTTTCCTGTAAATGCTTGTTTGTGCTAACATATATGCCATGGAAAACCGGTTCCCACTTTTCGTGCAAATACACTAGGATTTCTCATGATCGAATCAATTGCCATGATTTCCGGCTGCGCCGGGACAGAGCTTACCCGGGAAGAACGCGCGTTCTTTGCGGACAGGCGGCCATGGGGCTTTATTCTGTTTGCGCGAAACCTCAAGGAAGCAGGGCAAATCTGCGATTTGACTGCGTCGTTTCGCGACCTAGTCGGCCGGCCGGATGCGCCTGTTTTCATCGACCAGGAAGGTGGCCGGGTGCAACGGCTGCGCCCGCCGCTTGCGCCAAACTATCCGTCCGGCGCGGCGCTCGGCGCCATTTACAGGCAAAACAAGGCGGCTGGCCTGCAGGCGGCGCGGCTCATGTCACGGCTGCATGCGCTTGACCTTCGCAAGTTCGGCGTCACCGCGGATTGTCTGCCAGTGCTTGACGTACCCGTGGAAGGCTCAAGCAATGTCATCGGCGACAGGGCCTATGGCTTTGATCCCGCAACGGTCGCCGAGATGGGCAGGGCGGCGGCGCTTGGCCTGATGGATGGCGGCGTTCTGCCGGTGATGAAGCACATCCCGGGCCATGGCCGTGGCATGGCCGACAGCCATCATGCACTGCCGGTTGTCACTGCTTCGCGCGCTGAACTTGAGGCGCATGACTTTGCGCCCTTCGTGGCGCTCCGCGATTTGCCGATGGGCATGACCGGACACCTCATCTTCACCGCGATAGATCCTGAGCGTCCGGCCACGACCTCGCCGATCGTTATCAGGGAAATCATTCGCGATTACATGAAGTTCGACGGGTTGTTGATGAGCGACGACATTTCCATGAACGCGCTTTCTGGGGATATGCGTGCGCGCGCGCGTGCAATTTTCGCGGCCGGATGCGATATTGCATTGCACTGCCATGGCATCATGGAAGAAATGACGGCAGTGGCAAATGAGGCGCCTGTTTTGTCCGGAAAATCACTCGCACGCGCCCAATCGGCGCTGTCATGGATCTCGACGGGTGGCCAGCACGATGAAGCGGCGCTGCGGGATGAGTTTGACGGACTGTTATCGGCAGTCGCGTGAGCAGGGAGTGACGTGATGAAGCCAGCAGCCAAAGCCGCGGAAAATGGCGCTTCGCCGTTCGACGCGCTTTGGGAGGATCAAGACGGCTTGGCGGAGGCGTCCCTGATAGTCGATGTCGGCGGCTTTGAGGGCCCGCTTGATCTCCTGCTTCATCTGGCGCGCGGCCAGAAAGTCGACTTGGCGCGGATTTCAATTACTGCACTTGCCGATCAGTTTCTCGAATTTGTCAGGACAGCGCAGGCGCTGCGCATCGAGCTTGCCGCCGATTATCTGGTGATGGCGGCCTGGCTCGCCTACCTCAAGTCCAAACTTCTCATTCCGAAGACCGGCAGTGACAACGGCGAGAGTGGGGAGGAACTTGCGGCAGTCCTGCAATTCCGTCTCAAACGGCTGGAAGCGATGCGCGAGGCTGCGGCGAGACTGGTCAATCGCAACCGGCTCGGACGGGATATTTTCGCCCGCGGCGCGCCTGAACTGGTCGTGGTCGAACGCAGCAGCGAATATTCGGCAACGTTGTATGACCTGTTGACCGCCTACGCCGCGCAGAGGCTGAAAAATGCGGTATCGCGGGTCAGCATCGGCGGGCGCACCGTGTGGTCGCTCAAGGAGGCGCGGCGCATTCTCGTCCGCATGCTTGGAGAAATCGGCGAGTGGGCGGCGCTGGATCAATACATTATCGCTTTCATTCCTGACGCCGGCGAGCGCGTGACCGCGATGGCGAGTTCATTTGCCGCCAGTCTCGAGATGGTTCGGGAAGGAGAGATAGAAATGCGCCAGTCGGCGGCGTTTGAGCCGCTTTTCATGCGCAGCAAAGCAATTGCCGGGTCGGGGAAAATTTCAAATGGTTGAAAGCGGACAAGCCAAGGTGGTGCCATTTGTTGAGCGGGGCGCAGCGGAGCGTCAGCGCCAGATGCCCTTCGGCCTTGCTACGCCCGAACCGGTTCGCATGGCCGAGGCGCTGATCTTCGCCTCCGCGCAGCCGGTGGCTGAAAAAGCGCTGGCGGAGCGGCTTCCGCCGGATACCGATATCGAGGCGGTGCTCGGTCAATTGCGCGCCGAATACGCCATGCGCGGCGTCAATCTCGTAAAGATCGGTGATGCGTGGGCGTTCCGGACAGCGGCGGACCTGTCGTTTTTGCTCAACCGGGATCAAGTTAGTCAAAAGAAGCTGTCGCGGGCTGCGCTCGAGGTTCTGGCCATCATTGCTTATCACCAGCCGGTCACGCGCGCGGAGATGGAAGACATCCGCGGCGTTGAAACCGCCAAGGGCACACTGGACCTACTTCTGGAGACCAGCTGGATTAAGCTGAGAGGCCGCCGCAAGACGCCGGGCCGTCCGGTGACTTATGGGACAACACCGGCGTTTCTCGATCATTTCGGCCTTGAGGATGTGCGTGATTTGCCGGGGCTCGAAGAGTTGAAGGGATCGGGCCTGCTGTCGTCGCGCATGCCGGGCAATTTCGCGATGCCGGACCTGCCGGACAATCTTGATGAGCTCACCGAGGATGAGGACCCGTTCACGGACATTGACCTTGAAGAGCTTGGTCTGTTGACACCCAAGGGCGGGAATGATTGACAGCGGCAGGGGCATTCTCGCCCGTCGGCTTGATCAATGGCGCTAGCATCGGCAAAACGGGGACCACTCGGCGTCAGCTTCGCTGCGGGTCTGACCTTCGAAAACATCCATCACCGTTTTGATGCGCAGCGTGAAACGCTTGCAGGCATATCTTTGGACGTGAAGCCCGGCGAAGTGATCTGCCTGCTTGGCCCGTCCGGCTCCGGCAAGACAACACTTCTGCGCATCGCGGCCGGCATTGAACCGCAGACCAGCGGGCGCATCCTCCTCAATGATCGGGAGATCGCCGGTCCGAGCGTCTTTCTGCCCCCCGAAAAACGATCCATCGGCCTGATGTTTCAGGACTTCGCCCTGTTTCCGCACATGACGATTCTTGACAATGTCCGCTTCGGCTTGACGGCGCTGTCAACCGAGGATTCAAAGCTGGAGGCGTTTACCGCCCTTGGCAGGGTCGGATTGGATCGGCATGCGCGCTCGTACCCGCATGTGCTTTCGGGCGGCGAGCAGCAGCGTGTCGCCCTGGCGCGGGCACTGGCGCCGCGGCCGGCCGTGCTTTTGATGGATGAACCGTTTTCAGGGCTTGATTCGCGGCTGAAGGACAGTGTGCGCGCCGAAACGCTTGCTGTACTGCGCCAGACCCGCGCCACCGCGATCGTCGTTACCCACGATGCGGAGGAAGCCATGCGCATGGCGGACCGGATCGTCTTGCTGAAGGAAGGCAGGCTCGTGCAGTTTGGTACGGCACTGGAGCTTTTCCGCCATCCGGCTGATCTTTTCGTTGCCGGCTTTTTCTCCGAACTCAATCTCTACGATGCCATTGCCAAGGATGGCGCCGCAGTGTCTGCGATTGGCCGTGTTGCGGTCGGCTTTCCTGATGGAACGCCGGTCACCGTTGCCGTTCGTGTTGGCGCGATTGATGCGTCGTTGACCAAGGGAGTCTTGCAGGCCCGGGTCACCGCGCGGCGCTTTCTGGGCGACTTTGAGCTGGTGGAATTTGCGATACCGGGCGGCGACGCGCCGGTTCGCGCCAAGATCCGCTGCGGGAGCTTGCCGGCATCGGCCCTGGAAGTTTTTTTGACCATTCGCAAAAGTGACGTCTTGGTGTTTGAAAGATCGTCACCGAACGTCTAGATAAGCAGCACGAGATTTTGTGGAGATGAAGTGATGGGTAGTTTTTCGATCTGGCATTGGCTGATTGTCTTGGCCGTGGTGCTGCTGCTTTTCGGCCGTGGCAAGATCCCGGAACTGATGGG
>JANNRN010000322.1:0-2099 GCA_031401375.1 Phyllobacteriaceae bacterium
CGCATGGAGCGCAGCTGTATTCATGCCAAAGCCCGCAGTGGTGGTCACGGTGAGTGGCGCTCCAGGATTAAGAAATTGCGTGACATCCGCGCCAGCTGGCCCCGAGCAGACAGAGACCGGCCCCGGCGTACAGCTGCCAGCCCCGGCCGGTGTCATCGTGCCCAGCATGGCGCCGCCGAAAGCGAGCGCCGCGGTCAGGGCTGCCGAGGATACCGATGTGGCAAGACTTGCCGCGACATTCGCCCCGATAAAGGGCGCGCAGCTGGCTGCCTTGCCCTTCCATTTGGTCACCCGCCCGCCGCGCAGGAGGCGCGACACAGCGCTGGCCGTAAGGGAGTTCGCCTGAGCGGAGGAAAGAGCGCTTGTCATGAAAGTATTTTTCCCTGTTGCACCGGAAGGTCTCCGGGTGGTCTTGTTGATGCCTGAAATCAGATGCCCCGGAAGCACGCCAAACCATCGAATCCGGAGCTCGCAGCGAGCCTAGTTCGATCTGGTTAATCAATTATTGATTGTATTACAATTCTATTATTCAATCTAAAAGAGCACGTTGCGTGAATGCAACAGCACCCGCGCCCGTGTCATGCGGCGGCGCGAAAGCACCGTCGGCAACTGAACCCGCGGCAGCGGCCGGTGCTGGCGGAACCTTGGCAAGCGTGATGAGGTTGGCGGCCTCGGGCGAATTCGGGCTGACGGCCATCGGACAGGCAAAACCGGAGATAACCGCGACATCATAAAGTTCGGCCACCGCGCCATCGATGCGCAGCCAGTCGGCGCAGGCGCCGCTTTCCAGATCTATGATCTGGATGCCGCACCATGGGTCGGCGTCCGCATCCTTCAGGCGCTGCTCCAGCGCCAATCCTTCAAACCGCTTGTAGCGCGGCTTGGACAAGCCGACGAACGCATACTTGCCCTTGAACGCCAGGCCGCGCAAGAATCCGGGGCAAAAGACCCGCGGCTCGAATTGTCCTTTGCCCTGGCCTTGCCGCCTCACGACACCAAGTTCACCGGAACCGGAGTTGAAAACCCACAGCTCGCCGTTGTGCAGGCGCGGGGAATGCGGCATCGACAGGCCCTCGCAGATGATTTCATTGGTGGCCACATCAATGACCACACCGCCATCGGACCGGCGATCACGCCAGCCGTCGATGACATCCGAACGGCTGACCGCCGTTACATAAGCGGGCCTGCCGCCATCCATGGCCAGGCCGTTGAGGTGACACTTGTCGCCGTCCAGCAGGCCGGAAATGAAGGGCGGCTTCCATACCAACTCAAAACTGTGCCGCAATGATAGTGTCGCCAGACAATTGAAGCGTGTGTTCACAAAGATCGTGCGGCCTTCATGGTCGATGCCGATGTCGTGGGCGTCAAGATCGCCGGTGACATGAACCGTGCGCGGCATGTAGCAAAGGTCGAACGTGCTGTTGATCCGCTCATGCGGCTCCAGAACGTTTTCAAAACGGATGACCTGCGCGCCGCTGGCCAGGGTCAGCCGCCCGGCTGCATCCACGCAAAGCCCCATTGGCTTGGGCATGCCCGACTGGTGCAAATGAGCGCCGCCGTTCGGGTTGCGGCCGACAAGATAGAGAATGCCGGACTGATAGGAGGTGAATGCGATCGAAACATTCAATTGCGCAAGGCGTGCGACAAAGCCCGCGGAAAGCGAATACTCCACTTCCGGCGCAGCCGGTGCATCAGTCGTTGGCAATTCAGCAGTCATTTCAATACCATGGTCATGAGGTTGCCCGGTGTTGCCCACGCGCAATCGGGACATCGGCCTGCGGGGGGACCAGGTTCGATTCCTATCCGTTTACGGCTCGCGCCGACGGATGGGAATCAACATGGAAAACAACTAATACGATTATTCAAATACGTTTTGCAACTATAAATTAAAGAAATGCAAACAACAAAGTTGTCGCCGTTGAAGAATGGCAACGCATGTGGACGCGCCCGCGTGAAATGCTGCCGGGAGAAATAGCGCGCGCTGTATCCGGAGAAACTGTGGCTCAGCCGGATCGCACAGCATCCAAATGTATTCCAAATTCCGGCGATTCTATTAACTTTTTGCAGCGCCCGAAGCGTCCGCCTGCGTAGGCCAGAAA
>JANNRN010000323.1:0-9808 GCA_031401375.1 Phyllobacteriaceae bacterium
GAGGCGACCGGCAGGTTCTTGGTCAGACGGATTTCAACCGGCGGACAGGCTTGGGGGCTCTCGCGGCGCAAAAGCGCCATCGCCTTCAGCACCAGATTGGACTGCGGGTCATGATCCTGAAGCGCGGCTGCGAAAGGACCGTCGATGATGAGCGCATCGGCTTCGGCCGGAGCAAATGACAGATCGTCGCTGAAATCGGTGAAAACGACGAGGCTGTCGATCAGATGATAGCCGTCATCGCGCTGACCGGTGACATGCAAGGCAAGATTGATTTTGGCCGGAGCTTTGATCTGCACGAGTTAATCGCGCTTGACGATATACTCGCCGGTCTTCGGATCCTGAACCAATGTGCCGTTGGCGCGGGTTTGTTGTTCGCGCTCGGCGCGGCGCACCTTTTCATGCACGCGCTCCGCCTCGCGCTTGAACGAGCGGTAGCCGACAAAGGCAAGGGCGCCGACCAAAGCGAGAAAGAGGATCTGGGGCATCATGATCACTCCTTGAAAATCACATCCGGGAATCTAAACCGGCTTGCGGGCGAAAGAAAGGGTGAATTCTCAAAAGGTCTCAAAGACCGTACCGTCCCCAGAGCGCCCGCTCTTCGAACGAAGAAACCAGATTGTCGGTCGCAGCCACTGCCGCGCGCTCGGCGTTTGACATCAAGACCCCGGACGGCGATGGGGGTCGAAGGCCAAACAGGCCGCGCGGCTGCACGATCAAGGTCAGTTTGGTTTTGTCGCCAAACCGGCTCTTCAGGAACGAGCGCATGTCGCCCAGATGATCGACAAGGCCGAGCTCTTTGCCCTTCATGCCGGTCCAGAACAGGCCGGTGAAAAGGTCCGGATCGCTCGAAAGCTTGGCGCCGCGCCGTTCCTTGACCATGTCGATGAAGGTCTGGTGCACCTCAAGCTGCAGCGCTTTCAGATGCGCCACGTCCTGCTTTTTCTCCGGTTGGAACGGGTCCAGCGTCGCCTTGTTGGCGCCCGCCGTATAGACGCGCCGCTCGACGCCGATCTTTTTCAGGAGTTCGGGAAAGCCGAAGGTCGCGGCCACAACGCCGATGGAGCCGACGATTGAAGAAGGGTCCGCGATGATTTCATCGCCTGCAATGGCGATCATATAGCCGCCAGAAGCAGCGACATCTTCCACAAACATGAAAACCGGTTTTTTGTTTTCCTCGGACAGATCGCGGATGCGCCGGAAGATCAGGCGGGACTGAACAGGCGAGCCGCCGGGCGAATTGACGGAAATGGCAACCGCAGGGGAATGCTTGAAGGCAAAAGCCTTTTCAAGAAGCAGCGCGGCGGAGGCCAGCGACAAGGATGGCCGCAAGCCGCCGCCGGCGGCTATGGTTCCGGCAAGCCGAACAACGGGGATTTCCACGAGGCCTTTGCGAAAGCGTCGGGGAAGGAGCGTGGCGAGAAAACGTTTCAACGAATTGTTCCTGTCTGTTCGGCGACTGGATGTAAGGATTATTTGGCGCGCTGCAATGGCGGATCAAACAGCCCGGCCTCGCCATTGATGATGGAATTGGCCCGCGCCGAGAACGCATTGCCGGTCTTGCCATGCAAAACCAGAGGGGGTTCGAGTGAAAGCTGCGCGCGGCTGCCGCCAATGCCGGTGAGCACAATGCGGATCGCCGGCTCATCAGGGCGGGGCAGAACGGGGACGATCCTGATGGCGCCAAACCGGCCTTTGCAGGCGCTCAGCAGATCATTCAGCATGGCCGGCCGGGCAATGACTGACAGGCCGCCGCCGGGTTTGAGCACTGCCGCCGCGCTGCGCAGCCAGTCTTCGCAAAGCCCGTCCGGCATGACATGGGCGTCGGACTTCAGCCTGTCCGGACTGGCGCGGTCATGGGAACGATTGAAGGGCGGGTTCATGATCACGTGGTTGAAGGAGCGGTCGCAAAGTCGTGAATCGACTCTCAATTGTCCGGCGAGCGCGACATCGGCTTCAATCAGGCTCAGCCTCGCGCAAAGACCGGCATTCGCCGCATGCGTGATGGACCGGCGCGCAAATTCAGCCATCTCGGGATCACGCTCGACAAGAATGACGTGTGAAGCCGGGCAGCGGACGGCGGCGGCAATACCCGCAGCACCGGCGCCCGCGCCGAAATCGGCGAGCTTTCCGGCAAAGCCGGCCGGAACTGCGGCGGCCACCAGCATGGCATCGACGCCGCTCCGATGGCCCCGGCCGACAGGCTGGACAATCACGAAGCGCCCGCGATGAAAGGCGTCAACGCTATGCGGCTCCATCCCGGTCATTTGAGATCGGCGCCAAGACCCGCGTCCTGCATGAGACGGCGCGCGCGATTTTCCTCGCCGGCATCGACCATGATGCGCCGTGGCAAAATGCCGAGCGAGCCGTCCAGAATGCTCATGTTCTGGTCAGCGACGAAATGAGCGATCCGCGAATCGCGCAAGAGCGCCTCGACAAAGGAGATCAACACGGGATCATTGGTGCGAAATAGTTCGATCATTCAAGCGATGTCGCAATCCTGTTTCCCAATTGCAAGGGAGCGCCGCCAAACTGTTTCCCGGGCGCGCCAATTCGCCTCTTGAGACAAGCACCAAGCTTTTCTATGGTGGGGCCTACAGGGAGCAGCATTGTGGGCGTAGTCATTTCCCTCGACGAGGGCAAACGGGCAGGCGGATCGGTCAAGCCGCTGATGGATCTGACGAGCGCCGAGATGCGCCGGGTCAACGAATTGATCCTCTCCAAGGCGGGATCAAACGTCGAAATGATCCCGCAAATCGCCAATCATCTGGTCAATTCCGGCGGCAAGCGCCTGCGTCCGATGCTGACCCTGGCAGCGGCGCAAATGTTCGGCTATGCCGGAGACGGCCATATCAAGCTCGCCACGAGTGTCGAGTTCATGCATACGGCGACACTGCTGCATGATGATGTGGTCGACGAGAGTGATTTGCGGCGCGGCAGGCAGACAGCACGGATGATCTGGGGCAACCAGGCCAGTGTCCTTGTCGGCGACTTCCTGCTCGGCCAGGCGTTCAGAATGATGGTGGAGGTCGGTTCTCTCGAGGCCCTCTCCGTGTTGTCGACAGCAGCATCAGTCATTGCGGAGGGCGAGGTGATGCAGCTTTCCGCCGCCAAGAACCTAGAAACCACCGAGGATGAGTATCTTTCGGTCATCAAGGCAAAGACTGCCGCGCTTTTCTCGGCCGCCGCCGAGGTCGGGCCGATCATTGCCAAGGCAGGCCGCGCCGAGCGGGCGGCGCTGCGTTCCTATGGCCTCAATCTCGGCCTCGCCTTCCAACTGGTGGACGATGCGCTCGACTATGGCGGCAATGCGCGCGATCTGGGCAAAAATGTTGGTGACGATTTCCGCGAAGGCAAAGTGACGCTGCCGGTTATCCTCGCCTACCGGCGCGGCACCGATGGCGAGCGCGCGTTCTGGCGCAACGCCATCGAATCGGGAGGAAGCTCGGACGAGGCGCTCGAGCGTGCACTCGGTCTGATGAAGCGCTTCGGCACGATCAGCGACACAATCCAGCGCGCCCGTCATTTTGGCGAAATAGCCCTTGACGCGCTCGCACCGCTTCCTGCCTCCGCGGAAAAAGCGGCGCTGCTGGAAGTCGTCGAGTTCTGCATCGCGCGGGTTAACTGACGTCGTTTGGCTCGTATTCCCCCGCAGCAAGGCAGCGCGCGCAGGGGCCCGCCTGACGGTAGTGTCTCAGTTTGAAATTTGCCTTAAGCACTTTTTGCTGGCGCTTTGTGGTGATGAAAGGTCTATGACCCTATGTGCATGGCGTAGAGAATAGGAGGCATCATTGAGCCGTTGGATCGAGTGCACGACTATCGGCGATTACCCTGCCACGTTCTATGTTGATTTGCATAAGATTGAGTGTCTGTCCCATAATTCAATCTCGCGGCCATCTGATGCGGTTTTCTTCCGCTTCCGGTGCTCACGAACTTAAGTTCGCTCTGCTCCGGTGCTCACAAAACCACACCATCTGACTCTCGACATCGAATTCTTGAACAGACACCGAGGCCATGCTTTGCGAGAAAGGCGGCAAAGAAACGCTGGGGTGAGAATTAATCATGCAGTTTCTTCTGTACTGAGTTCACGCGTTTTTGGACATCCTTGATTGGTTCCTCGATTGGAAGACTTTCAGGGATTACGCCACTATCCAGCATAGTCTGCCTAACGCGCTGAGCGATTTTCTTATTTGTACCAATTGCAGTGGCTTCGCCTTTTATCTTTTCTTTCGCTATTTTTTCCGCAGCTAAATTCATTTGAAAATCATTTGCCGAGAGCTCAAGCAAACCCATTCGATCAAAAGGGTTATCCCTACCGACACCTTTTCGTTCGCGGTACTGCGTGGAAGTCATTCCATAAAGGCCTTCATATCTTGCGTTATGGAAAAGTCCCTGCTTTGGACCAGCGACACCGGCATTTTTTGCGGCACTGCTTGCAGCTTTAAATGAGTGCGTAACCTTCTCACGTTCTTCTAGCCGTTTTTGATCTTCGCTCATCGCGTCCTGTTGTTCCATGCGATGAGTTTGGACAACAAAATAGGCCTGCGCGGCTGCTATTTCGGGCTTAGATGGATCACCATTCATAGCAATAAGACGACAAGCTGCCCTACTGAGAAAATAGTCAACCCCTTCACGCTTTCCACCCATCCCGAGCCCCATCATTTTGCTCGTCTTAGCAATATGATGTGACGGGTCCAGTTTGTTGGCAGTGAACGAACTTGCGGCACGGGCGATTACTGGCTCGAACTTGTCCCATACAAGGTATCCAAGTACAGGATGGATTTCGCGGGCATTCCAATATTCTTGCCCGTTTGAACCCGTGTGGCGCAGCGCCTCTAGTCGCTCTATTGCGGAACGATAGGCTGGTAGCTCTTCAATCGCTGATCCCATGTCGAATCCTCTTGCGCCAGATACGTCACATCACATAACATACGCCACATACAGGAGTCGATACCATGAGTGAGCGTAGAAAAATTGAAGAACGTCTTCGCAAGAAGGAACAGGAAATCGTATCATTGGAAGAGAAGATCAAAGCAACCAGAGTTTACGTTCAGGCTCTGCGCGACATCCTCAAGATGCTTGGCTCTGATGTCTCGGAAGCCCCCGAGGTCGATGCTGACGTCACACTTCGTTCCGGTAGTGCTGTAGACCAAGCCCGACGCGTAATTCTGAGTAAGGGTGTTCCGGTCCACATTGATGACATTCTTGCGGCACTTGGCAAGGATGCTACGCGCGAAGCAAAGGCATCACTCACAAGCTCACTTGCTGCGTACGTTCGGCGCGACGAAATTTTTACACGGCCCGCTCCAAATACCTTTGGTCTGGTAGAGCTTGGGCACATGTCGAGTGACGAGGATTCAAAATACGAACCGCCTGCTGACTTTGGACGCGGAAAGGCACCAACCCCGAATATAGACGATGATATTTCATTTTGAGTGAACTCGACACCCGCTTGGCGGACTTCTTGCTCTGACACCTCAAAAAGGCCATTGTTAACCATTGGTTTGCATAAGTGATTTGAATCTTCGCACATGAACAAAGGCGATTTGATGCGGCGTGATTTTGTTGGCGTTTTTTTTGCAATTGCCATGCTGGCATGCCCTGTTGCGGCAAATGCTGCGGCCAGCCCGGCAGAAGACACGCTCCCGCGGCCCATGGCATCCTCGCTGGCAGGCGCGGTGCTGTCAGCGCAGGTCGCCGAGAGCGACAACGACTTTGATGCCGCGATTGCCTATTATCAGCAGGCGCTGGGGTTTGATCCGGGAAACGCCGACTATCAGCAGAAGCTCATGATGGCGCTTTTGATCAACGGCGATTTCGAAGCAGCGCTGCCTTATGCGGAGAGGCTGAAAGCGGTGCCTGAGGTCGAGCGCGTCTCGCGGGTCGCACTCGCCATCAATGCCATTGGCAAGGAAGACTGGATCCAGGCAGAGGCCTTGTTGAAACTCTCTTTGCAAAGCGATCTTGACCGGTTGGTGACCGGCCTGATGAGCGCCTGGGTCAAAAAGGGCGATCAGGACGTCGAGGGCGCGCTGCAAGCCATCCGGGAACTGCGCGGCCCGGATTGGTTTGACCTGTTCAAGCGCGTTCACAAAGCGCTGATTCTTGATTCAGCAGGTAGAGTGGAGGAGGCGCGCACCGCCTATCAGGAGGCGCTTGACAGCCCGGACGCGGGCGCCGCACCTGAAGCCTGGCTGCGCTCGATTGAAGCATTCGCCGGATTTGAAGTGCGCAACGGCAAGAAACAGGAAGCGCTCGCCATCCTCGATCAGGGCGATGATTTCGCGCCTGAACGGCCTTCGCTGAAGGCGCTCCGCAAAGAGATTGAGGCAAACGCAATTCTGCGAATGATGGTCTCGGGTCCGAAGGAAGGCGCCGCCGAAGTTCTTTTCGGCATTGGCACGGCAATCCGGCGCGAAGGCTCGGAGGCGTTTTCCAAGCTTTATCTTCAGCTCGCCCTGGCTGCGCGGCCGAATGCTGATGTCACTCTTATTCAACTGGCGGGTTTGGCGGAAGACATGGATCAACAGGCCCAGGCCATTGACCTTTACCGGATTGTTCCGCCCAATTCGCCATTCAAACGCGCGGCTGAGCTGCAGCTTGGCCTCAACCTTGCCGATCTCGACAAGTACGATGAGGCGGTGCGCCACCTCACGCTTCTTCTTCAGGCCGACCCGGCCGATACGCGCGCTTATCTTGCCCTTGGCGGTGTTTATGGGGCCAAGAAGGACTTCAAGTCAGCGGCCGAAGTCTATGACCGCGCCGAAAAAGCCATTGTCTCGCCGCTTCGCACGCATTGGAATGTGTTTTACCAGCGCGGCATTGCCTATGAGCAACTCGACATCTGGCCAGAAGCCGAGGCAAGCTTTCGAAAGGCGTTGAAGCTTTATCCCGACCAGCCGCAGGTCTTGAACTATCTTGGCTATTCCTACGTGGATCAAAACATCAATCTGGACGAAGCGCTCGACATGATCCGCAAAGCGGTCGAATTGCGGCCGGAGGACGGTTACATCGTCGATTCCCTCGGTTGGGCCTATTACCGGCTTGGCCGTTTCGAGGATGCCGTGAGGGAACTGGAACGCGCCATCAAGCTGCGCCCCGAGGACGCGACGATCAATGATCATCTGGGCGATGCCTATTGGCGTGTCGGACGCAAGCTGGAAGCGCGGTTCCAATGGCAGCACGCAGTGGACGGCAAGCCGGAAGAACCCGAGCTTGCCAAGATCAAGGCGAAACTGACAGCGCCGGAGCCGCAAGTGGCGGAAGCCAACACCGACAAGAAAGGGTGAGGGCGCCGTCGGCGCTTGCCTCTCGGGCCTCTCAGTCGATCCGTGAAAAATCCGTTGAATTACTGCGGGCGTCCGCGCTTCAAGGGTGCCATACTGCCGCCAGCCGGAGTCGGCAGATTGCCCTAAGTCTTGGTGCAAGTGTGCTGTTCGGCAACTTCCGCTCACGAGGGTGAAATGATGGCCTGGTTGCTGTTGACTTTGCTCGGCCTTGCCTGGGCGGTGCGTTTGATCGCGATAAAGGCGACAGCGGCAACGGCGTCTCCGATTGACATCGTATTTTTTGCAACCGCCGGAGTGTTATTTGTGACGAGCGCACTGAACGTCATAAGGCGTCGTTCGATGCCTGTTTCTTTGCAACACGTGCGATTTTACCTGATCGCGGGCATTTTTGGTTTTGGCGCACCGTTCTTTGTTGAGACCATCGTTGCCCCACACCTGAAGGGACTTGCCTTCGTCGTCATTGTCACAAGCACGCCGATTTGGGTTGCTTTCCTCGGCTTGCTCTCGCGCGCAGAAGCGCTGAGTTGGCATCGGGCAGCTTCTGTCGGCATTGGCTTTTTTGCCACCGTTTTGGTGCTCGTCGGCAGCAATCTTGAATCTGATCTGACGTTCGAAAGTGCAAACATGGCTTGGTATGCCTTGGCGCTTTTCATACCCGCACTTTACGCACTCTACATACGATACGTCGCGAGGTTCTGGCCTGCCGACCTCGACAACATGCAAGGTGCGCAAGGACAGGCGCTCATTGCGTTAGTGGTATTCCTTGTGATTTGGATCGCTAGTGGCTCCAACCCGGTCTTGATGATGCAGCCCGATGTGGCGATGCCGCTATTTGTGATCGTACTGGCGGAAATATCTGGCCTCATTCTCCTGTTTCAACTCGCAAGAACAGAAGGCGGCAACTTCACCGCACAGGCCAACTACATTGCCGTCGTTTTCGGTTCAGCCTTGGGCGTCGCGCTGTTTGACCAGACGGCAAACTTCGTTGCCGCGCTCGGAGTAGTGTTGCTTGTATTCGCCTTGTGGTTGTCATCTCGCGCTGCAAAAGCGGATGAGGCGAGGGTCAACGCATTGGACGGCAAGCCGGAAGAGCCGGAGCTTGCGAAAAACTGGGCGAAGCGGAAAGCGCCGGAGCCACGGGTGGCGGAGGCGAACACGGACAAGAAGAGATGAGGGCGGCTGAAACGCGTTGCAATGCATCCGGGTTTTTCGCCAGTATCTACATTGTTGCTACAGGCCAGGTTTTGCTGTATTTCTCTGGGCTCGATAACATCTGGAGACGCCCATGCGCGTGACGGTGAAAAAATGGGGCAACAGCGCCTCCGTGCGCATCCCGGCGGCAATCATGGACGCGGCAAAGCTTGAACTCGACACGGTGGTGGACATGCGCGAAGAGCATGGGCAAATCATCATCGCGCCCATCAAGGCGCAAGAATATGATTTGACGCAGTTGCTCGACGGGATGACGTCCGACAATCTTCATTCAGGTGTCGATTTCGGGACTCCGGTTGGCAAGGAAACCTTTTAGTGGCTGAATACGTTCCGGAGGCAGGCGATGTCGTCTGGCTGCAATTCAGCCCGCAGGCAGGCCATGAACAGGCCGGGCACCGCCCCGCAATTGTGCTCAGTCCCGCAGCCTATAACCGCAACAGCGGCCTGATGCTCTGCTGTCCGATGACGGCGCAGATCAAGAACTATCCGTTCGAAGTGCTGATTGCCGGCGCCGCCAAGAGCGCCGTCCTTGCCGATCAGGTCAAAAGCGTTGACTGGCGCAGCCGCAAAGCAAAATACAAGGGAAGGATTTCTGAATTGGAGTTGTCGCAAGTGCGCGCCAAGGCAATGGCCTTGATCGGCAAGCGCTGACAACAAGATCTGCCATGCGCTTGACCCGTTCTTCCGGCAACCATAGAGAACGCCGACCAGCCCAAGAGTTCCGGTGACCCCATTGTCCGACATTGCCCCCCATATGCACCCGTCCCGCTCGTTTCAGGGCCTGATCCTGACACTGCACCGCTATTGGGCCGATCATGGCTGTGTGATTTTGCAACCCTATGACATGGAGGTTGGCGCGGGAACGTTTCATCCGGCGACGACGCTGCGGGCGCTCGGGCCAAAGCCGTGGAAGGCCGCCTATGTGCAGCCATCGCGGCGTCCCAAGGATGGGCGCTATGGGGAAAACCCCAATCGCCTGCAGCACTATTACCAGTATCAGGTGGTCCTGAAGCCAAACCCGCCCAATCTGCAGGAACTCTATCTCGGCTCGCTGGCGGCGATTGGCCTTGACCCGCTGCTGCATGACATCCGCTTTGTCGAGGATGATTGGGAAAGCCCCACGCTTGGCGCCTGGGGGCTTGGCTGGGAATGCTGGTGCGATGGCATGGAAGTGTCGCAATACACCTATTTTCAGCAGATCTGCGGCATCGAATGCGCGCCGGTGGCGGGCGAACTGACCTATGGTCTGGAGCGGCTCGCCATGTATGTGCAAGGGGTCGACAATGTTTATGACCTCAATTTCAACGGCC
>JANNRN010000324.1:0-4322 GCA_031401375.1 Phyllobacteriaceae bacterium
GACACCGATGCCGAAATTCAGGCGATCAAGGATTATGTCGCTTCCATGGGCTCGGAAGCGATCCTGTGCAAGCATTGGGCGCTCGGCTCCAAGGGCATTGAGGAACTGGCGCACAAGGTCGTGGCTTTGGCCGAATCCGGCGCGGCGCAATTCGCCCCGCTTTATCCCGATGAGATGAAGCTGTTCGACAAGATCGACACCATCGTCAAACGCATCTATCGCGGCTCGGAAGCCATCGCCGACAAGTCGGTGCGCGACCAGCTGCATGCCTGGGAGGCGGCGGGCTATGGGCACCTGCCGGTCTGTATGGCGAAAACCCAATATTCATTCTCGACCGATCCCAACCTTCGCGGCGCGCCGACCGGTCATGTCGTTCCCGTCCGCGAAGTCCGGCTTTCGGCGGGCGCCGGCTTCGTCATCGCCATCTGCGGCGAGATCATGACCATGCCCGGCCTGCCGAAGGTTCCGTCGAGCGAGAAGATTTTCCTGAATGACATGGGGCTGATCGAGGGGCTGTTCTAAAGTTCCTTCCTTTCTTCCCGCGTAAGAGACGCGGGGAGAAAGGAAGGCTGGCCGTCAGCCACTCTCCACAACCACGGGTAACAAATTTTGCACATTTCATCTTTACAATTGCACGCTATAGTTTAATCTACGAATCAAGACGCAGCAAAGCGTTGCAAAGATCACGGCGCCGCGGGTTCCCCCTGCTTTACCTGCGGCCCGTGTCGCCCGGCCGGGCAATCATGGGAGCCTGGATCATTCCGCCCGATCCAGGCTCCCAGCCTTTTCCCCGCATTCGGGCTTGTCTTGCCAAAGCCGGTTGAATTCCATGCCATTCCCCGCTATCAGGATTTTATGAGAACTCTTAACGCAGCAAATTCATGGTGGCGGGCTCGCTGATTGCGGCCTTCCTGACTTTGCGTGTTTGGAGTTTGAGATTGAGGCCGCAGCGGGAAACCCGGGCGGCCTTTTGTTTACGGCGGTCCGGTTCCCGGGCAAACAAGGACATACCGGGATGATCGACACTTCGGACGACGGATCGCTGAACTATATCACCGGCGGCGGCATTTCGGTGCGCCGCATCTCTGTGTCGGCTGAATATGCCAGCGCCATTGACCGCTATATTGACGCGCTCAATGAGCGGCGCGGCGCGGTGTTTTCGTCGAACTATGAGTATCCGGGCCGCTATACGCGCTGGGATACGGCAATCATTGATCCCCCGATTGTGATCACCGCGCGCGGGCGGATGATGGAAATCGAGGCGCTGAACGCGCGCGGCGAGGTGATGCTGGCGTTTATCCACGAGGCGTTGGCAACGCTTGCCGATACCGTCATTCACAGCGCGAAGGCATCAAAACTCATTTTGCAGGTGGCAGAGCCGCAGGGTGCGCTCATTGAGGAAGAGCGCTCACGGGTGCCGTCGGTGTTCACGGTTCTGCGCGCCATCGTCCAGCTGTTTTTCTCAAAACAGGATTCCGCGCTCGGCCTCTATGGCGCGTTCGGCTATGATCTTTGCTTTCAGTTTGACCCGATCAAATTTTCCCTGAAGCGGCCGGATGACCAGCGCGATCTGGTCTTGTTCCTGCCTGACGAAATTCTCGTTGTGGATCATTTCAACGCCAAGGCCTGGACTGACCGGTATGAATTCGAGCTTGGCGGAAACAGCACTGACGGGTTGGCGCGCGAGACCAAGGCAATGCCTTTCAAGCCAATGGACGGTATTCCAGGACGAGGCGATCACTCGCCAGGCGAGTATGCGGACCTGGTGCGCAAGGCGATGGGCAGTTTCCAGCGCGGCGACTTGTTTGAGGTGGTTCCGGGTCAAACGTTTTATGAGCGCTGCGAGACCAAGCCGTCTGAAATCTCCAAGCGGCTGAAGATCATCAATCCGTCGCCCTATTCGTTCTTCATCAATCTTGGAAATGGCGAATATCTCATCGGCGCTTCGCCGGAAATGTTCGTGCGGGTCAATGGGCGGCGTATCGAAACCTGCCCGATTTCCGGCACGATCAAGCGCGGCGAGGATGCAATTTCGGATAGCGAGCAGATCCTGAAATTGCTCAATTCGAAAAAGGACGAGTCCGAGCTGACCATGTGTTCGGATGTGGACCGCAATGACAAGAGCCGTGTTTGCGAACCGGGGTCAGTGCGGGTCATCGGGCGCCGGCAGATCGAGATGTACTCGCGACTGATCCACACGGTCGATCATATTGAGGGGCGGCTTCGCGAGGACATGGATGCCTTTGACGGATTTTTGTCGCATGCCTGGGCGGTCACGGTGACCGGCGCGCCGAAGCTGTGGGCGATGCGTTTCATCGAAGAGAATGAGAAGTCGCCGCGCGCCTGGTATGGCGGCGCCATCGGCATGGTGCATTTTAACGGCGACATGAACACCGGCCTTACGTTACGCACAATCCGCGTCAAGGATGGCGTCGCGCAGGTGCGGGCCGGGGCGACTTTGCTCTATGATTCAATTCCCGAAGACGAAGAGGCGGAAACCGAATTGAAAGCATCGGCCTTGATTTCAGCCATTCGCGAGGCGCCGAAGGGCAATTCGATCGCTGCGGAGCAAACCGCCGCCAAGGTCGGTGAGGGCGTGTCGATCCTTTTGGTCGATCACGAAGACAGTTTTGTTCATACGCTCGCCAACTACTTTCGCCAAACCGGCGCGAGCGTGACGACGGTGCGTTCGCCGGTGGCCGAGGAATTGTTCGACAAGATCAAACCGGATCTTGTCGTGTTGTCACCGGGGCCGGGCCTGCCGAAGGACTTTGACTGCAAGGCAACCATTGCCAAGGCGCGCAAACGTGGGCTTCCAATCTTCGGCGTCTGCCTCGGGCTGCAGGCGCTGGCGGAAGCCTATGGCGGGGAACTCCGGCAATTGCACGTGCCGATGCATGGCAAGCCGTCGCGCATCCGCGTCAGCCGCAACGGTGTTATTTTTTCGGGCCTGCCGAAGGAAATCACCGTGGGCCGCTATCACTCGATCTTTGCCGATCCGGTGCGCCTGCCCAAGGAGTTGCGGGTGACGGCGGAGACCGAGGACGGCGTCATCATGGCGTTTGAACATGAAAGTGAGCCGGTGGCAGCCGTGCAGTTCCATCCCGAATCGATCATGACGCTCGGCGGCAATGCCGGAATGCGGATGATTGAAAACATTGTGGCGCATCTGCCGCGCCGCGCCAAAACCAAAGCGGCCTGACGGAATTGGCGGCGCGATCCGGGGTGCGGCAGCGTTTGCAGCGTTTGGCGCTTGCTTCGATCCTCATTGCTTTCGCCGTCATGGGGCTGAAATACGCCGCCTATCACGTTACCGGCTCGGTGGCGCTTTATTCGGACGCGCTTGAATCCATCGTCAATGTCATCACCGCCTTTGTCGCCTGGTATGCGATCCGCCTCAGCTACAAGCCGGAGGATTCAAGCCATCCTTTCGGTCACCACAAGGCCGAATATTTCTCGGCGGTCGTTGAAGGTGCGCTGATCATTGTCGCGGCCATGCTCATACTTCAGCAGGCGTGGTCGGCATGGAACAGCCTGCACACGCTTGAGCAGACATCGCTCGGACTTGCCATCAACGCGCTTGCCACCCTGATCAACGCGATCTGGGCCAGTATCCTGATCAAGGCGGGGCGCAAGCACAGGTCACCGGCGATTCTGGCCGATGGCCAGCACATCTGGACGGACGTTCTCACCTCTGTCGGCGTGCTGCTTGGCCTGTTCCTGGCGATCAAGACCGGCTGGCAGCGGCTCGACCCGATCATGGCGGTCCTGGTCGCACTGAATATTCTCTGGCAGGGCTGGCAGGTGATCAATTTTTCGGTGCAGGGCCTGATGGATCATGCGGTCGATCCGGAAGAGGAGGCGCGGATCAGAGCCATTATCAGCGGCAACGCGGACGGCGCCATTGAGGTTCATGATCTGAAAACCCGCTCGGCGGCGCGGGCTGTTTTCATCGAGTTTCATCTGGTGGTGCCGGAGAAAATGACCGTCAAGCAGGCCCACGACATTTGTGATCGCATCGAGGTCGCCATCAAGACGGAGGTCACGGATTCGCGCGTGACCATCCATGTCGAGCCGGAGGGTGAAGCCAAGCATTCCGGGGTTCTGGTGTTGTAACAGGCGTGCCGCCCCGAGCAGCTTGCGGCAGAAAAGCATGGGACCCGCATGCTGCTTCCACGCATCGCGCCAGGTGCTATGCGCCCTCGAATTCCAAAATCTTGATGGCGATTTGACTGCGGATCTGCAGCATGAGGTTCATGGCGACCAGACTTGCAAATGCGATCGCCAGCCCGGATATTGCTCCCAGGGCAACCCAAACCGGC
>JANNRN010000325.1:0-16531 GCA_031401375.1 Phyllobacteriaceae bacterium
GCAAGATCCGGCTCGAAGCCTTCCGCCGCAACGATGAATTCCACCGGAACAATGTCCGTCCCCTGATGCAAGAGCTGGAAGAACGCGTGCTGACCGTTGGTGCCTGGTTCGCCCCACACAACCGGCCCCGTCGGACCAGTTGCCTTGTCGCCCTTGATGGTGACGCGCTTGCCGTTTGATTCCATGTCGAGCTGCTGCAGATAGGCCGGAAGCCGCGACAGCCGCTGGTCATAGGGAATGACGGCGCGCGTCGGATAGCCGCAAATGACCCGGTGCCAATAGCCGACGAGTCCGAGAATGACGGGCAGGTTCTTCTGGAGCGGCGCGTTACGGAAATGCGCGTCCATGGCGTGGGCGCCATCGAGAAATTCTCCGAAATGCTTTTCTCCCACCGCGATCATCAGCGGCAGGCCGATGGCGGACCAGATCGAATAGCGGCCGCCAACCCAGTCCCAGAAACCGAATACCCGATCCGCTGCGATGCCAAATTCCGCGACCTTGTCGAGGGCCGTTGAAATTGCCGCAAAATGCGCACCGACCGATTTTTCTCCCAGCGCCTTGATGATCCAGCGCCGGGCTGTTTCGGCGTTTGTCATGGTCTCGATGGTAGTGAAGGTCTTTGAAGCGACCACAATCAGTGTCGTCGCCGGATTGAGGCCTTTCAACGTATCGGCCATATGGGCGCCATCGACATTGGAGACGAAGTGCAGCTTTGGCCCGTCGTGAAACGGCGCCAGCGCCAGCGTCGCCATCGCCGGCCCGAGATCGGAGCCGCCTATTCCGATATTGACGACATCGGTGAATGCCCAACCCTTTGACGAGACGATCTTGCCGGAGCGGATGCCTTCGGCAAAAGCACCCATGCGGCCCAGCACCTCGTTGATGCCAGGCATGATATCAGCGCCATCGACCATCACCGGCCGGTTTGAGCGGTTGCGCAATGCCGTGTGCAAAACCGCCCGGCCCTCGGTCGTGTTGATCTTCTCGCCGTCAAACATCCGGTCGCGTTTCTTCTTGACGTGGCACGCATCGGCCAGATCAAGCAGCAACGCCATTGTCTCGGCGTTCACCCCGCATTTCGACCAATCAAGCAGCAGGTCATCAAATTTCAGCGAAAACTTTCGAAAGCGCTTGCCATCCTGTTCGAACGCCTTGCGCATATCGTCCGGTGCGTCTTTCTTGAAGTGCGCCTTCAGCGCGGCAATCGCGGCGGATTTCGCTTCGTGAGACATGTTTTCCCTTTCAAAAAGGAATGAAATCGAGGGTCAATGGTTGTCGCGCGGAACGCCTTTGGACTGGGCAATGCGCTGGTAGTTCACCGCCGGCTTCAGCACCATTCCCTGTGCCAGTTGATCGACGATGGCGCGCTGGATTTCCTGCCATGGCGTTTGATGCGCGGGGAAGCCATAGCCGCCGTTCTTGTCGAGGGTCTCGCGGCGTCTGACCAATTCCGCTTGATCGATCAGGATATTCGCCTCACCCTTGCGAAGGTCAATGCGGATGCGGTCTCCGCTTTTCACCAAGGCAAGGCCACCGCCAGCTGCAGCTTCGGGCGATGCGTTGAGAATTGACGGCGAGCCCGACGTGCCGGACTGACGGCCGTCTCCAATACAGGGCAATTCTGTGATGCCGCGCTTCAACAGATAGGCGGGCGGCTGCATGTTGACGACTTCGGCGCTGCCCGGATAGCCGATGGGCCCGGCGCCCCGCATGAACAGGACGGTGTTTTCGTCAATGGCAAGCGCTGGATCATCGATCCTGGCGTGATAGTCTTCCGGCCCGTCAAAAACGTGCGCCACGCCTTCAAAGGCTTCGGGATCAAGTGGGTTGGACAGATAGCGGCTGCGAAATTCCTCTGAAATCACGCTCGTTTTCATGATGGCGGAATCAAACAGGTTTCCTTTCAGATTGATGAAGCCCGCATCCTTCTTCAAAGCGTTTCCGGCCGTTCGGATGACATCCTCGTTCAAGTTTTCTGCATGGGCGCAGTTTTCACCCATGCTCTTGCCATTGGCAGTGATCTGACCCGGATGCGGCAAAAGACCCGCCTTCATCAGTTCCATGACAACGGCCGGCACGCCGCCTGCGTGATGATAATCCTCGCCAAGATAGATGCCGGCCGGCTGAAGGTTCACCAGCAGCGGGATTTTATGTCCAAATGCCTGCCAATCGTCATTGTCCAGTTTGATCCCCAGATGGCGGGCGATTGCGTTCAGATGAATTGGCGCATTGGTCGAGCCGCCAATGGCGGAATTGATGACGATGGCATTTTCGAATGCGGCCCGCGTCATGATGTCGGACGGTTTCAGATCCTCATGCACCATTTCCACAATGCGGCGGCCGGTTTCATACGAGATCTGCCCGCGCTCGCGGTAGGGCGCCGGGATGGCGGCGGCGCCGGGCAATTGCATGCCCAGCGCTTCGGCCAGCGAGTTCATCGTGGTCGCCGTTCCCATCGTATTGCAATAGCCCACCGAGGGCGCCGACGAGGCGACCATGTCCATGAACTCATCGTAGTCGATTTCGCCGGCGGATAATCTGGCGCGCGATTTCCAGACAATGGTGCCTGATCCGGTGCGCTCGCCCTTGTGCCAGCCATTCAGCATCGGCCCGACGGAAAGGGCAATGGCCGGGATGTTGACCGTTGCCGCTGCCATCAGCATGGCCGGGGTCGTCTTGTCGCAACCGATAGTCAACACCACGCCATCCAGCGGATAACCGTAGAGAACTTCCACCAGCGACAGATAAGCGAGATTGCGGTCAAGGGCGGCGGTCGGGCGTTTGCCGGTTTCTTGGATCGGGTGGCAGGGGAACTCCAGCGGAATTCCACCGGCTGCAATGATTCCGTCGCGTACGCGCTTGGCCAGTTCAATATGATGGCGGTTGCACGGCGACAGGTCCGACCCCGTTTGGGCGATACCGATGAGCGGTTTGCCGGACTGCAGTTCCGCCCGGGTCAGACCATAGTTCAGATAGCGCTCCAGGTAGAGAGCTGTCATACCCGGATTATCGGGGTTGTTGAACCATTCCTGCGAGCGCAATCTGCGTGTTGTTTTCGTTGCCATGGACAATACAGCACCTTGAATTTGGAGTTTTGACCGGTCAATGTTCTTTACGCCGGATAGAGCCGTTTTCACAAGGCACGGAATTCGCACAAGGCACCAACGGGGAACACAACATGGCGATGGCAATGCAGGGCGAACAACGAATTCCTTCCACGGTGGAAAGGGTTTGGGACGCTCTCAATGATCCTGAAGTCCTCAAGGCCTGCATTCCCGGCTGCGAGACGCTTGAAAAGCAGTCGGCCACGCAAATGACTGCCACTGTCGCCCTCAAGATGGGCCCGGTGAAGGCGCGGTTCAACGGCGCGATTTCGCTGAAGCATATCAAAGCGCCGCACTCCTACACGATCGAGGGCGAAGGCAAGGGCGGCATTGCAGGCTTTGCCAAGGGCGGCGCGGATGTGACCTTGACCCAGGACGGGGACGAGACGGTGCTTGCCTATGTGGTCCATGCCGATGTCGGCGGCAAAATCGCCCAACTCGGATCGCGCCTGATCGATTCAACAGCCAAGAAACTTGCCGGGCAGTTCTTCGCCAATCTCAACAAGTACGTCTCGGGTTAGCGCCGAATTTTTCAATTGGTCGTATTTGCAACCCGCCATGACGCTTTGCCGCCAAGCAGTTTCCTCCGCGTTCAAGAATAAACAGCACTGGCTGAGCAAAGGCGCGTGACGTGACGGCAATGGAATTCGACTTCGTGATCGTCGGCTCGGGATCGGCCGGTTCCGTCGCCGCCGAGCGGCTGACGCGGAATGGAAAGCACTCGGTCCTGGTTCTGGAAGCTGGCGGCAGCGACCGCCATTTCTATATCCGCATGCCGCTCGGCTATGGAAAAACCTTCTATGATCCGGCGGTCAACTGGATGTACCGCACCGAGCCCGACCCCGGACTGGCGGGGAATGTTGATTTCTGGCCACGCGGCAAGGTGATCGGCGGCTCCAGCTCGATCAATGCTCTCGTTTATATCAGGGGCCAGAGACAGGATTACGACCGCTGGCGCGATGCAGGCAATCCCGGCTGGGGATATGACGATGTCCTTCCCTATTTCACGCGCATGGAAGACAATGATCGCGGCGAGGATGCCTTTCACGGCGTTGGCGGACCGTTGCACGTGATGGATCCGGCCAAGCGTGTTCATCCGCTTTGCGATTCCTTCATCAAGGCGGCGGCGCAGGCTGGACTTCCATACAATAGCGATTTCAACGGCGCCCGGCAGGAGGGCGCTGGCCATTTCCAGATGAACATCAAGAACGGCCGCCGCCATTCCGCCGCCGATGCCTTTCTCCATCCGGCGCTGAAGCGGGGAAATCTGACGCTGTTGACGGAAGCGCTTGCCACACGAATCCAGTTTGAAGGCCGCCGGGCGCGGGGTGTTGTTTACGTGAAGGGCGGGCAGCACCATCTGGTCACGGCGCGCCGCGAGCTCATCCTGTGCGGGGGATCAGTCAATACGCCGCAATTACTGCAACTCTCAGGAGTGGGGCCTCAGGCCCATTTGGCGTCGCTCGGCATTCCCGTCGTGCTCGACAGCTCGCAGGTCGGCCAGAACCTGAAAGACCATCAGGGGATCAACTACACATTTGAGGCCAATGTCCCGACAATGAACCAGATGCTGCGGCCGTGGTGGGGCAAGTTGCGCGCCGGCCTTGAATATATTCTCCTGCGCGGCGGGCCGCTGTCGATCTCGATCAATCATGCCGGCGGTTTCTTCCGCACCAGCAAGGCGCATGAGACGCCGAACATGCAGCTGTATTTTCAGGCGTTCTCGACAGTGAAGCCCAAGGCGGGCGAACGGCCCATCCTGACGCCTGATCCATTTGCCGGTTTTTCGATCGGATTGTCGAACTGCCGGACCACAAGCCACGGACACATCAATATCCGCACGGCGGATGCCAGGGATCACCCAATGATCACCGCCAACGCTTTTTCCACTGATCATGATGTGCGCGAGATGCTCGATGCGGTCAAGTTCGTCCGCACGATTGCAAATCAGCCGGCGATGCGCGCGGTGATCAAGCGTGAAGTGGTGCCGGGACCTTCCGTGCAAAGCGACGAAGCGCTGATCGACGATTTCCGCCGCCGGTCGGCCACGGTTTATCACCCGGTTTCCACTTGCCGGATGGGGCCGGATCCTTCTCAGTCTGTGGTGGACCCGCGCCTCAAGGTTCACGGAATCGACGGCTTGAGAATCCTTGATTGTTCCGTGTTTCCCGACATCATTTCAGGCAATACCAACGCCACCGCGATGATGATCGGCGCCAAGGGAGCCGATCACGTGCTTGAGGACACGCTCGTCTGAGCCGGTTGCAAGCGCTCCGCCGCTTCTTCCTCGATGCGCCTGACCCTGACGACGCTCACCGAACACAGCGCCTCAGCGACAACTTGCGCGGACACGCTGCCAAGATGCCGCCGCAAGGCAGACGATCCCCTCGCGCCCATGACGATATGGCCGACATCATTGTTCGCCGCGTAGTTCAGGATTGCTTTGGAAACGTCGAACGATTCAATGACGTGAAAACTCACCCGCTCTTCGGGCAGGGCGAGCGGCTCGGCCCAATGCTTCAATTCCACAAGCCGGTTGATGTAAACAGAGCGTCCCGCCCGGTCCTCCAGTTCGTCCTCGCCAATGAGCTTGGTCTTGAGCACGGTAAGGCAGGCAAGCCGGGCATCCTGGCGCGAAAACAGCAGCCGGGCAACCTCCATGCGAACTTCGTCCGCCAGCGAACCCGCACCATCGCTGGTATCCACTGCGGCCAGTATGATCGACGGACCGGATGGCATTGAAGCTGTGCCGGCGCGTATGCGTGATACGAGCGCGGGTTTGCGCACAAAGCGGTTGAACAGCCGCGTTGCCAGACTTGGCGCCGTGTCCAGGTTGCCCCGATCGGTCAGGTGCACTTGTTCAGGATGTTTGAGGTCGGCGAGCAGGTTGCCAGCGCTCAGATAACGCCGCGCGGGATCCACCTCGAGGCACTTGAGTATGACCTCCTGCAGCCAGCGCGGCACGGAGGCGTTGATCATGCGCGGCGGCTTGGCGGGATGATACAGCCGGCGCTCCATGCCCGCTTTACCCGATGGCTCGCCGAACGGCTTCTCGCCGGTTGCCATTTCATAGAGAATGCAGCCGAGCGAGAAAATGTCACTTGTCGGGCCCGAGCGATCACCAAGAACCTGTTCGGGGGAAATGTAGGCGGGCGTGCCCATCGGAACATCGCTCTCCTCGGCCAGAAGATCAGGCAATTCGCCATGCCGGGCAAGGCCAAAATCGATGAATACCGCGCCCCGGCTTGTCAGAAAAATGTTCTCGGGTTTCAAATCGAGGTGACTGACCAACTGACCATTGAGTGAGGCCAAGGCGGCTGCGATCAAAATGGCGAGTTCGGCCACTTTCGCGGCGGTCAATGGCAACACTGTCATTGCATCCGCAAGGGTCTTGCCTTCAACAAACTCCATCGCAATGAACGGGATCTTTGCGAGGTCGCCGGACCCTGCAAAGCGCGGCACATGCGGCCCGCTCAGCCGCTTCATGATCATTTCTTCAACTTCGTATCCGACAATTGTCGACACGTCCCGGCCCGCATCAAGAAAGGGAAGCTTCAACACCAGAGGATAACTGACGCCGTGGTGTCTTGCCCGCCACAGCGAACCCATGCCGCCCGAGGCCATTTTCTCAATCAGCTCGAACCCGTCCAGAACATCACCCTGTTTGATTTCGGCCATCCAGTCCCCCGTTCGCTTCAGCGTCCAACCAGCAGGCGCAGACCCAACCATTCCGGCAGGCCGGCGTCTTTGATCTTTCGCAAAGTGATGTCGGCGGAATAGGGCACGCGGTGATAGATCACTGTCCGCTCTGAATCGTCATAGACTGCAAAACATGCGGCCGAGTTACCGTCGCGCGGCTGGCCGACCGACCCTACCACGAGAACCGCCCGGCGGGCGGCGGATATCGGAATGGGTTTTTCCGGTATCGGCAGAAAGGACCGGGCTGCTTGTCCGGGCAACGCATGGAAACAGGCGGGCCTGTGGGTATGGCCGCAGAACACCAGTCTTGACGCCGTGTGCGCCAGACAACGTTCCGCCGCATCAACACTGGACATGTAATGCCATTTGTGGGGCTCATGGGCACTTGCGTGAACATAAATCCGGTCCTCTTCCTCAACGCTCACCGGCAAGTGTTGAAGAAGTTCCAGATGCGCCGGGCCCAGCTGCCGGCTTGTCCATTCGATCGCCAGTTTGGCGTTCGGCGTCATCCCGGCGCTGCCCGTGACTGCTGCCTCATCGTGATTTCCCATCACGCAGATGGCGCCATCTTCGATAAGCCGTGAAACTCTTTCGACAACATAGACGGGATCCGGGCCATAGCCCACCAGATCGCCCAAGATGACCATACGGTCGGCCCCAAGAGCGCCGCAGACCGCAAGCGTTGCGTCAAGAGCCTCGCGGTTTGCGTGAATGTCGGTCATAAACAAGAAGCGCATGGCGATCTCCCGCCCAGTATTGTTGAAACCTGAATCATAGCCAGCCATCTCGCAATTTGCCCCGAAACCACCCGGGCAGCCATAGCGGCAAGGTTCCATTGATCACAATTTGTAATAAAGCATCGGTTTCGGTGATGATATTCGCAAATGGCTGCATTGCCGCATAGGCAAATCACTCGCAAGCCGCTAAGGGCGTTGGAACAATAATCGCACCCGCGCGCCCGAGGCTCAATTGGACCAATCTGTTACACCTACTACGCCAACCATTGAGCGCGACTGGATTTCAGCCCTTCACCCCTACCGATTCAGCGACCTCAACCGCTCCAGGTTCGAGATTGCCATTACCGCGGCGCCATTTGTGGCCCTGTGGATTGTCTCATGGGCACTGCTTCAAATCAGCCTCTGGCTGTCATTGCTGGTTGCCATTCCGGCCGGCGCTTTCCTGGTGCGGCTTTTCCTGATCCAGCATGACTGCGGGCATGGCTCCTTTTTCCGCAAGAAGCTCTCCAATGACTGGGTCGGACGGGTGCTCGGGGTGTTTACGCTCACACCTTATGACGTGTGGCGCAAGCAGCACGCCATCCATCATGCAACGCATGGCAACCTTGAAAAACGCGGCATGGGCGACATCAGCACGGTAACCGTGCGTGAATACAAAGCCATGCCGCTTCTCAAGCGGTTTACCTACAGACTGTACCGGCATCCTGCCGTCATGTTCGGGCTTGGACCGAGCTTTGTGTTCCTTTGGCTGAACCGCTATCCGTCCGGATTGATGCGCGCCGGCTGGATTTACTGGGCGAGCGCCATGGGAACCAATCTGGCCATCGTTGCGATCGCTGCAACAATGATGTGGCTCGTCGGCTGGGACAAGTTCCTGCTGGTGCATGGGCCAATCACCGTCGTTGCCGCGACGATCGGCATCTGGCTGTTCTATGTCCAGCACCAGTTCGAAGATGCGTTCTGGGAAGAGGGCGAGCATTGGTCACTGCAGGACGCTGCGCTTTATGGCAGTTCGTTCTACGATCTTCCCAAACCTCTTCGCTGGATGACGGCCAATATCGGTGTGCACCATGTGCATCACCTCTACAGCAAGATCCCGTTCTACAAATTGCAGAAAGTCATTGACGACTTTCCGGAACTTGCCGGTTTCCGCCGGCTGACCTTCATTGAAAGCCTGTCCTGTCTGAGGCTGCGCTTTTGGGATGAAGACAGCAAACGGATGGTGACTTTGAGGGAAGCGGCTAAATCGCAGCGGTAGCGTCGGCAAAAGCGCGCGCACGCAGCTGCCGCGCGATCAGCATTCCGGCAATCATTGACGCCACAAAAACATAGGTATCACCATGCCCGAGCGAAAGCGCCGGAATGGCGCCGCCCGGACAAAAACCGGTGATCCCCCAGCCGATGCCGAAAACTGCCGCGCCCGACACAAGTTGCCTGTCAATCGACTTCAACTTGGGCAAATTGAACTCATGGGCCTGTAACGGCGCCTCAAGGTTTGAGAAAATCAGGCGATAGCCGATCGCGGCAACCGCAAGGGCTCCGCCCATGACAAAGGCAAGGCTCGGGTCCCAGGTTCCGGCAATGTCGAAAAAGTTCTGGACCTTGGCGGGATTGGCCATGCCGGAAATGGCAATGCCAAGCCCGAACAGCATACCAGCAAACAGCGCGGAAATCACCTTCACTGGTTCACCCTCCCAACACATGCCGAAGCACAAAGACCGTGACGACGGCTGTGAGCATGAAAGTCATGGTGGCGGCAATTGAACGCGGCGACAGCCTTGCGATGCCGCAGACACCGTGGCCGCTTGGGCAGCCATTGCCGTAGATGACGCCTGCTCCAACCAGAACCCCACCAATCATCAGCACCGGTCCGGTGACCGGCACCGAGATTTCGACGGCATTGCCAGAAATCAGCGTATAAAACACGGGAGCACTGACAGCCCCGGCAAGAAACGCAACACGCCATACCCAGTCGCGGGCAAGCGGGGGCAGCAGACCGGCGAGAATTCCGGTCATGCCGGCAACGCGCCCGTGAAAAAGCATCAACAATACAGCGGATGCGCCAATCAGCATGCCGCCGATGATGGATGCCAGGGGAGTAAACTCAGTCATGCGCGGGCCTTGCAGTGTGAAATGACAATTCAAGTGTCGGCGAAGCAGTGTGGATAGAGCAAGTCTTGTTCAGAGGAAATGGTTTTCCAGACTTGGCGTTGCTTATTGCCCCGCCTCCAGCATTGCGTCCTGAAGTCTTCGCAATTCCACAATGCGGGCCGTCCTGTCAGGCGCGGCGTTCGCGTAGGTGATGAGTTCGCCTTTGCGGACGCCTTGGAGAACCTTGCCGCCTTCAATCAATCCGCAGGGCACCGCGTTGGCGGATTTGGCGTCGGCACGTGTCATGATGTGGGAGCGATACATGTACTCGCCAATGGCATCCAGCTTCTCGCCCGGCTTCAGGTCCCGTTTGGCGAGCGCGCAGACATCGGCGACCGGAACCGGCAATGGCACCATGTCGGCCTTACCGTAAAGCACCGCGCGGGCACAGCTCAGCGGCACTTCGAGACTAGTCAAGTGATAAGGCCGGTGAAAGGTGAAGTAGGGCCCGACGCCCATTTTCAGATCTTCCATGCGCTCGCGGATGCGGGCATGGCCCATTTCGGCGACCACAAAAACGCCAGGAGCCACGCCTTTGCCGATGGAAAAATCAACCACTCCTGTTCGAGACAGGACGCCGCCATGTTCCTTCGGCACCAGAACTTTGCTCAGCTGCTCCTTGGTCGCGGACGGACCATGCATGCCCGGCACATCCGGGACGAGGCCGGTCGCATTGGCAATTGCCGTCATCTCCACCATGGTCTTGGAGCCATCAACGAACTCGACCAGCATGCGCGGGTTCATATTGCGCCGGAGCGCCTCTTCCTCATACATGCCGGGCGTGGCGTCATGGTTGAGCGGATTGTTCTTGCCCTTGCCGGCCGAGACGATGTTGTAACCCAGCGCAGAGACAAATTCGATTAGTTCCATGCAGGCCGATGGCTCATCGCCCGCGCCCAGCGTGTAGATGACGCCAAGCCGGTCGGCCTCGTGCTTCAAGTAAGCGCCGATTGTGACATCCGCCTCGACATTCATCATGACCAGATGCTTGCCGTGCTGCATGGCCATCAGACCTATTTCGGCGCCGACGCCTGGCTTTCCGGTTGCATCAATGACCACGTCGATCAAAGGGTTCTGCGCGACCAGCGCCGCCTCGCCGGTGGCGGCAATGTGCCCGGATTCAATTGCGGCCATCACGGCGGCGGCGCTGTCAGCATGGATGACGCGCCCGGCCTGCCCGGATGCGAGTTCCGAGGCCTTCGTGACCCTGCCGGTCCTTGTGTCGGCGACGGCGGCGACCTCAATGCCGTGCATATGCGCCACCTGACTGAGAATGTCGGTTCCCATTTCGCCGCAGCCAATCAGGCCGATACGGATCGGTTTGCCCGATTGACCCCGATGATAAAGATCGCGGGCAAGACCGATGCGGTGTACATTCGTCACGTCCGAGAACCTCGCTGTGCCGGATTGGCGCCTTCAAGTGGAGCAAGGCGCTCCTATCACGCCTTTTGACAGCAATCTACAGTTTGACCACGACGCGGCCCTTCACCGCGCCCTTGAGAATATCAGCCCCGATCCGCGGCAAATCGGCGAGTTTTGCTTCGCTCACCATGGCCTCCAGCTTGTCCATCGGCAGATCAGTGGCGATCCGGTTCCAGGCGCGCACGCGGCCCTCGTAAGGGTAGTGCACAGAGTCGATACCGAGCAAATTGACGCCTCGAAGAAGGAAGGGAATGACCGTTGCCGGGAGCGCCGAACCGCCGGCAAGGCCCACGGCCGCAACGGACGCGCCATATTTCATCTGCCCCAGCACACGGGCAAGCATCGCCCCTCCGACCGCATCGACGCAGCCCGCCCAGGTTTCCGTTTCGAGCGGGCGTTTGGATACTTCGGCGAGTTCGGCTCGGGGAATGATGCGGCTTGCGCCTAAATCCCTGAGATAGGCTTCTGTCTCCGGCCTGCCCGTGACAGCGGCGACTAGATAGCCGCATTTTGCAAGCACAGCGACCGCCACTGAGCCAACGCCGCCCGCCGCGCCGGTCACCAGCACTTCGCCTTTGTCCGGGGTCAGCCCGTGCGCCTCAAGCGCATGCAACGCCAAAACCGCAGTGAGGCCTGCCGTGCCGACCGCCATCGCCTGACGCGCTGTCAATTGCTTTGGCAATGGCACCAGCCAGTCCGCGTTGACCCGGGCCTTGGTGGCATAGCCGCCCCAGCGGACCTCGCCAACACGCCATCCGGTGAGGATCACCCTGTCCCCGGCTGCATAGCGGGCGTCGGATGAGCTTTCGACAGTTCCGGCAAAATCAACACCGGGCACATGCGGATAATTGCGCACCAGACCGCCCTGGCCGGTCAGACATAGTCCATCCTTGTAGTTCACTGTCGAGTATTCGACCCTGACGGTCACATCGCCTTCCGGTAAAGCAGTATCGTCCAGCTCCTTCACCGATTGTGAAATGGTCCCATCATCAGTGCGGTCAACGACAAGGGCAGTGAAGGTCATGGCGCGGCTCCGGTGTACTTTTCATTGCAGATTAGAGCGAGATGGCAGGTGCTGCCAATAGGGCGAGCGCCTGTGGCTCCACTCTCAGTTGATGGGCCCGAAATTCGGACCCTTCAAACGTGGCGCCGGGCGGGTCATGAGAAGCTCGTTTATCGCCGCTTCGTCCACGTTGCCGGCCAATTCCGTCGACCAGACCCGGAATGACTTGAGTTCATAGGCGCCGAACGAGGTTATCATGGCAACGTCCGAGGCATCAGATCCGCGCACCATCAGGATGCGGCCGATCCGCGGTTTGTTGTAACGCGCGTCGACGGTGTGCCAGCCGTCGCCGAGATAGACTTCAAACCAGGCGCAGAAATCGTCGAAGCCGGAATCGGCTACGCCGATGTCGCCAAGATAGCCGCTGGCATAACGCGCGGGGATATTCATCGCCCGGCACAGGCTGACGCCAAGATGGGCGAAGTCACGGCATACGCCGGTTTTCTCCGCGAGCACATGTGATGCAGTCTTGTCGGGTCTTCCGAATTTATAGCCGAACGTCACATGACCATGGACAAAGTTGCAGATCGCTTTCACCCTGCCCCAGCCTTCCGGCACGTTGCCGAACTGCTTCCAAGCGAAATCGGCAAGGTTGTCAGAATCGCAATACCGGCTGGCGGTGAGAAAGTTCAGCGTCTCATGAGGCAGGTCCTCAATGCGATGCTGCCGGGCGGATGCAGGGATCTCATCGGGCAGGCCATCGACTTCGGCCACACAATCAGACCAATAGGTGGTCATGCCGGCTGGCGCGACAGTGCGGGAGATGCGATTTCCGTAGCCATCGATGTACTCGGCAATTGTGCCCGTTCCCGATGAGCGAATCCGGTCGGATCCACGTATTTGTCCCGGAAACTCCGAATGCGTCGATAATGCCATGAGCATTGGCACCGGCGCCGCGCAAGCCACCAAAATTTCAAAACCGATGCGTATCAACATGACAATCCGCCTTGCTTTATGGGCTGACGCCCTAGAATGTGGGCCGTGAACCCGTGCCGTGCCGCACAAGGCGCTTATGCGGCAGACTCGGGAAACCGGAAGGTTCCCCATGGCCGCGTTGATTTCAATCAGTCATGTTACGCGTTATGACTATGACCGGCCTGTTTCGTTCGGGCGGCACCGTCTGTTGCTCAGACCGCGTGACGGTCACGATCTGCGCGTTCTGGAGGCTCATCTTCATATCACGCCTGCTTCGACATTGCATTGGCATTTCGACACATTCGGCAATTCGGTCGCGCACGCTCTTTTTTCGGCCGCCGATGATCATCTGGAAATCCGCAGCGACCTCTTGATCAAACGCTATGGCCAAAGGACCCTTCGCACGCGCCGGGACAGCGCTTCGCGGCGAATGCCCCTTACCTACAGCGCGGAGAACCTCATTGATCTCGCGCCGTTTATTCCCATGGAGTTTCCAGCTGAGGGACAGGCTCTCGAACGCTGGCTCCATGATGCCTTCCAAAACAGGCCGTTTGAAGTCATGGGGTTCTTGCGCGCGCTGAGCGCCACCATCCATTCCAACATTGCGTATTCCCGCCGCGAGGAACGCGGCACGCAAAGCGCCATGACCACCGTTGAGAAAAAAACCGGCACGTGCCGCGACCTGGCGTTCCTTTTCATGGAGTGCGCGCGCTTCTTTGGATTTGCCGCCCGTTTTGTCACCGGATACCTTCACGTCCGCGAAGACGTGCGTGATGCAAAGGCCCTGACCGGCGGCGGTTCAACCCATGCCTGGGCAGACGTGTATGTGCCCGGCGAAGGTTGGCTTGAATTTGATCCAACCAATCTGATCGACGACAATCAGGCGCTGATCAGGATTGCCGTGACACGGACGCCAGCCCAGGCCACGCCGATCAGCGGCACATTCAATCACCAAAGTGCGCGGTTTCTGGGCATGTCGGTCAATGTGAAGGTGCGCGAGGTGCCGGAGGGCGATTGATCCTGCGGGCGTGATTTTGTCGGAGGGGAAAATGGCGCACCGGACGAGATGAAACTGGGAACTCCTATGTCATTGTTGCGATTATACAATTGCAAAATTGAAGCGAAGCGAGGCGGTTGCCGTCTGCGCCGTTAAGGGCTGGCGTTCCAGGAAGTGGTGGAGGGCCGCCACACATCCCCACACGGGCGATATCAATGCACTCAGCCCAAGGCGCATTGCGGTTTGAATCGAGACATGAAATGATCGAAGGGCGGGCCGGGTGCCGATACAGCTCCGGCTACGGGAGCAGACCATCATGGTGGCGACTCGAGCGGAAAGGCGACTTGCAGCGATCATGGCTGCCGACGTCGTCGGCTATTCGCGCCTCATGGAAACGGACGAGGCGGCAACGCTTGCGGCGATCAAGTCGCTGCGGGCGGAAGTGATCGATCAACTGCTTGACGAACATACAGGCCGTATAGTCAAGCTGATGGGCGATGGCGCTCTGGTCGAGTTTCGCTCAGTCGTCAATGCGGTTACATGTGCCGTCGCAATGCAGAAAGGTGTCGCCGCTCACCAAGCTGCTGCTCCGCCAGAGCGCCGCATCGTCTTCCGGATAGGAGTCAATCTCGGCGACGTCGTGGTCGAAGGCGACGATCTGTTCGGCGACGGCGTGAACGTCGCGGCGCGACTCGAACAAATTTGTCCGCCGGGCGGCGTGCTGATCTCGGGCACGGCTTACGATCAGATGAAGGGTAAGCTCAACCTGCCCATCGATGATGCCGGCGAGCAGCGGGTCAAGAATATCTCGGAGCCGGTCCGCACCTACAACGTCAGAATGGAAGGGGTTAAGGGCGGCTGGAGACTGCGCGCCCGCCCGCTTCGTCGTTTTGAGCCCGTGGTGGCTGCCGCTGCCATCGTGCTTGCGCTTGGCGGTGCGGCGGCCTGGTGGCTGCTACAGGCCGATCCCGCAACAGCACCAGCGTCCATCGCGGTTCTTCCCTTCGACAATCTTGGTCGTGACGACGCGACAGGGAGGCTTGCGGACGGCATAACCGAGGACATAATCACCGACCTCGCCCGGTTCCGGGATTTCGCGGTGATCGCTCGAAATTCGACCGAAGTCTACGCAGGCAAGGCAGTCGATGTGCGGCAGGTCGGCAAGGACTTGAACGTCCGCTATGTGCTTGAAGGTTCAGTACAAAGCGCGGGCGATCATATCCGCGTTACCGCTCAGCTCATTGACGCGCAAAGCGGCACCCATCTCTGGTCTGAAAGATGGGACCGGCCGGTTGCGGACGTTTTTTCGCTGCAGACTGAGATCGTCCAGCAGGCCGCTAATAGGTTGGGCGCGGCTTCTGGCGTCATTATGGAAGCCGAGCACCAGGCAGCGCAGCGGAAGCGACCGGAGAACCTCAGTGCTTATGAGACCTATCTTCTCGGCCGGGACAGGTCGCTCACGCCCACGAAAGAGCGAATAGACGAGGCCATCACTCTCTTTAAGCAGGCTCTGGATCAAGACCCCGGCCTTTCCCGGGCCTGGACAAGTCTCGCCTGGGCCTATGAACAAACCACCTACTACGGGGCGGATTACGCAACGGCTTACCCGCTTGCATTGGAGGCGGCGCGGCGGGCGGTGGAAGCCGACCCTATGGACGCTAACGCTCATGCTGTCCTCGGCCATCAAATCGGACTCGGCGGGGATTTCGTACGGGCAGAGGCGGAGTTAGAGACGGCGCTCCGCTTGAATCCCGGCGATGCGAATAACCTCGTCCTCTACGCGAATTGGCTGAGCACGTTTGGTGACCCTGAACGCGGCGCGGAGCTCGCGGATCAGGCGATCCGCTTGAATCCCGACTACCCCGTTTCGATGACCGGCTCGTTCTTTTTCGCTTACTTCATGGCTGGACGCCATGAAGACGCCTTGCGCATCATCGACAAGCAGCCGATCGAAAGTCGCACCAAGAACAGTTGGGCAATACGGGCTGCAAGCTATGCTGCTCTCGGTGAACGGGAGAAGGCGGAAACAGCTACAAGAGAAGCGCTCCAGCATCACCCCGGGCTTACCGCCGAGGGCTATGCAAACGAGCCTGGGTTCAACGAAACGGAGCGCCAGAAGCTCGCTGATACGATGCGCGACGCCGGGTTTCCGCTCTGTGCAAAACCTGAGCAGTTGGAAGCTGTCAAGAATCCGTTTCGCATCCCAGATTGCGTTACGGCGAGCGCCCCTTGAACGAAAGTCCCTGGCGCGGCGCGGGTGTTCGCTTCAGCGTAGATTTCGCGCTTTGGAATTAACATTACAAAATGGCGCGCTCGAAGAGATTCGAACTCCCGGCCCCCAGATTCGTAGTCTGGTGCTCTATCCAGCTGAGCTACGAGCGCGCATTGACGGCGAAGGCCCGTCAGGCGCGCTGATTAGTCGGTCATTCCGGCAAAAGCAAGT
>JANNRN010000326.1:0-2740 GCA_031401375.1 Phyllobacteriaceae bacterium
GGCCACCATCTGCAATGCGGTTTTCCATTTCGCCAGCCGCGACACGGGCACTGAAACTTTCAGCTCGGCCAGATATTCGCGAAGCCCCGAAACGAGAATTTCGCGGCACAGAATTATGATGGCTGCCCAAAGCGACCATCCGGCAATCGTCTTTTCCGTGTCTGCCGCCAGCAAAAGCAGGCAGGAGGCCACCAACAGCTTGTCGGCGATCGGGTCGAGCATGCGTCCAATGGTCGACGTTTGTTGCCACGCCCGCGCCAGATAGCCGTCAAGGTAGTCAGTCAGGCTTGCGACAACAAAGATCGCCAGCGCTGCCCAGCGTGCCGGATCGCTGGACTTCAGTTTGCCTTCGAGAAAAAAGCACAGAACGACCAAAGGAACCGCAATGATGCGCCCATAGGTCAGCATGTTGGGAATGTTGTAGGTGCGTTTGGTCATCGAGCGATTCTGTTTCCGCCCGTAGCAAATAGGAGCCGCTCGGTGCGGTCAATGGGGCATCGCCGGGGCCAGGCGCCACAATCCCCCGCCATTCAGCTTTCGTGGAAGTGATTGTAGATGGCCTCGGCCATTGCGGAAGAGACCCCTTCAACGCGGGTCAAATCCTCCATCGCGGCGCGCGACACGGCTTTGGCTGTTCCGAAATGATTGAGAAGCGCCCGCTTGCGTGACGGACCGATGCCGGCAATCTCGTCCAGCGGATTGGCGACCAGTTCTTTCTTGCGGCGCGCCCGGTGCGAGCCGATTGCAAAACGGTGCGCCTCATCGCGCAGCCTCTGGATGAAGTATAGGACAGGGTCGCGAACAGGCAGCATGAAAGGCTCGCGTCCCTCAACGAAGAAGCGCTCCCGCCCCGCCTCGCGGTCAACACCCTTGGCAATGCCGATCGCCGTGACTTTGTCCGCCACGCCGACTTCAGCGAGCATCTTACGAACGGCGCTCATTTGACCGGCACCGCCGTCGATAAAGACAAGATCCGGCCATGCCGGAAGATCATCTTCGTTCACCGGGGCTCTGTCATCCTGCGAGCCGGCGCTTTCCCTGACCAGCCTGCCAAACCGGCGCTGGATGACTTCTTTCATCATGCCGAAATCATCGCCGGGCGTGATCTCGCTCGAGCGGATGTTGAATTTCCGGTACTGGTTCTTGACGAACCCTTCAGGTCCGGCAACCACCATGGCGCCGACCGCACTTGTTCCCATGATGTGGGAATTGTCATAAATTTCAATTCGTTGCGGCGGCTTTGCCAGGCTGAATGTCTTGGCAAGACCCTCAAGCAGGGCCTGCTGTGAAGAGGTCTCGGCAAGCCTGCGCCCAATGGCCTCGCGGGCATTGGTGAGGGCGTGCTCGATCAGGTCCTTCTTTTCGCCGCGCTGCGGCACCGCTATCTCGATCCTTCGTCCGGCGCGCGCGGAAAATGCCTCGCCAATCAGTCCCTGTTCTTCGACCTCATGAGACAGGAGGATCAGCCGGGGGCAGGGCTTGCCGTCGTAGAATTGCGCCAGAAACGGCCCGAGCACTTCTGCTTCATTCAACGAAGCATCGGCGCGCGGAAAATAAGCCCGGTTGCCCCAATTTTGTCCGGTGCGGAAGAAGAAAATCTCGATGCAGGTCATTCCGCCGTTCTGCACGACGGCAAACACATCGGCTTCATCAACGCCTTGCGGGTTGATGCCCTGATGGCTGGTCACATGCGAAAGCGCTGAAAGACGGTCGCGGTAAACCGCCGCGCGTTCGAAATCGAGCGCCTCCGAGGCGGACTGCATGGCCTCGGAAAGTGTCGTCTTGATCGCCTGGCTCTTGCCCGAAAGAAAAGCCTTCGCCTCGCCGACAAGCCTGTCGTACTCGTCCGGCGGCGTTTCATTTGTGCAGGGTCCCGCGCAGCGCTTGATCTGATAAAGCAGGCAGGGGCGCGTGCGGTTTTCGAAGAAGGAATCTGTGCAGGAGCGAATGAGAAACGCGCGTTGCAATGCGTTGATGGTGCGGCCGACCGCGCCCGCTGACGCGAACGGACCGAAATAGTCACCCTTGCGGCTCTGGGCGCCGCGATGCTTGAAAATGCCGGGAGAAGGATGATCGCGGGTCAGGACGATGTAGGGAAACGACTTGTCGTCCCTGAGAAGAACATTAAAGCGCGGCCGCAAGCGTTTGATAAGATTCGCTTCCAGCAGCAGAGCTTCGGCTTCGGTGCGTGTGGTGACGAACTCCATTGACGCCGTTTCGCGCACCATCCGGGCGATACGGTTCGAATGAACCCTGCCTTGGGCATACGAGGTCACCCGTTTTTTGAGGCTTCGCGCCTTGCCGACATAGAGTACATCACTGTCCGAATTCATCATGCGGTAAACACCGGGACTGTTGGGCAACTGCCTTGCCAGTTCCTGAATGAGCTCAATGCCGATCTTGCCCGCCATATCGGCAAGCGTGGAATGCCAGTCAAAGCCGGCGGCGCCGCCGCTGGCGATCGTCATTTCCGGTTCGTCGCCGACATCTTCGACCTCAGGCGGAAGATCAGCGGCTCCCGGCGCCTTGACCGATGTCATTCGACTATTCCCGTAACATCGGGCGTCTGCCAGGCCAGATGCTGACCCCCGTCCAGTGCAATCATTTGCCCGGTGACGGATTTTGCGGACCAAAGATACCTGATGGTTGCGCCAAACTCGGCAAGCTCTGGTCCGCGTCCCAGTGGCAGGCGTTTCGACTGTTCCTGAAAATCAGCTTCGCTTTGCCGGGAGTTGGGCAG
>JANNRN010000327.1:0-4806 GCA_031401375.1 Phyllobacteriaceae bacterium
CGGCTGCGACTTGTCGTGAACATGATACTGGCGTCCGTAAGGATTGACGCTGGAAAAGGTATTCTGCTCGACTTGCTCCCTTGGCGGGTTGGAGCGAAGTTGACGATCGCAGAAATAGTAATTGGCCGTGTCAAGGCGGACGCCGTCAACGCCCCGTTCAAGCCAGAAGCGCATTTCGTCAAGGACGGCTTCCTGCACATCTTCATGGTGAAAATTGAGATCGGGCTGGCTCGCGAGGAAGTTGTGCATATAGTACTGGCAACGGGTCGTGTCCCATTCCCAGGCCGGTCCGCCAAAAATCGCAAGCCAGTTGTTCGGCGCGGTGCCGTCGGGCGCAGCATCGGCCCAAACGTACCAGTCAGCTTTGGGATTGTCGCGGGACGACCGGCTTTGCCTGAACCATTCGTGCTGGTCGGAAGTGTGCGAGATCACCATGTCGATGATGACGTTGAGGTCCAGACGGTGCGCCTCGGCGATCAAGGCGTCGAAGTCCGCGAGCGTGCCGAACATCGGGTCAACGGCACGGTAGTTGGCGACGTCATAGCCGAAGTCCGCCATAGGAGACTGGAAGAAAGGCGATATCCAGATGGCGTCGACACCGAGGCTCTTCACATGCGCCAGCCTTGATGTGATCCCGTTCAGGTCGCCTATGCCGTCGCCGTTGGAATCCTGGAACGAGCGCGGATATATCTGATAGATGACGGCGCCGATCCACCAGTCGCTATCTTTTTCCGGTGGAATGGCGCTGTTCATGATTCCTGCCCCCTGTTGCGAGGCCTCGATACGGCAGGAAAATACGGATGCGCAAGCCGTTCATGACTGGAAAATGCCGGTGGAATAGCAGTTGCCTTCGCGGAAAAAGACTTCTACCGGCTTTGTTGAGCGGAATGCGGACACTATATGTACGCTCTGCGGACTGCCAGAACCCAAAGGGTCAATCATGGAATTCAATGCGGCGACCATGCTGTCCATCGGTCAGATCATCTGGATCGACCTTTTGCTGTCGGGCGACAACGCCGTGGTGATTGCGCTTGCGTGCCGGTCACTGCCGGATAACCAGCGGCGAATTGGCATCTTTCTCGGCGCGAGTGCAGCTGTGATCTTGCGCATATTGTTTGCCCTGGTGATCACGCAATTGCTGGCGATCCCTTTCCTTCAGGCACTTGGCGCGGTCTTGCTGCTCTGGATTGCCATCAAGCTGGTCAACGGCGAGGAAGAGGAAGAAAAGAGCATCAAAGCGGCTGACAAACTCTGGGCGGCGGTCGGCACGATCGCCATGGCCGATGCGGTGATGAGCCTTGACAATGTCGTGGCGATTTCCGCTGCCTCGCACGGCAATGCCTGGTTGTTCATTTTCGGACTTCTGCTGTCGGTTCCCCTCATCATTTTCGGATCCACGCTGGTGATGGGGCTGATTTCCCGGTTTCCGATTTTCGTTTGGGCGGGCGCGGCGCTGCTTGGCTGGATCTCCGGCGAAATGCTGGCGCATGACAAGGCGCTTCTCGATCTTGTCGGTTATCACCCGAGCGGCGCCGCCGTTTACGGATTTGCCTTGGCGGGCGCAATTTTTGTGGTGGGGCTGGGCTATTTTCTCAAAATGAGGGCTAGTCAAGCGGGGCATGCTGGTTAACAATTGTTCCAGGAGGAACAATCATGATCAGACGCTCAGCACTCAAACTCGCCGCAACTTTCGCGATCAGCATTCTGGCCGGTGTTTCCGGCTACACATCGGCCGCTTTTGCCATTGATGACCTTCGCATCATCGCGCCCGCCAAGCCGGGCGGCGGCTGGGACCAGACGGCCCGCGCACTTGAAGAAGTCATCCGCGCCAATGGCACGGCCAAGTCCGTCACAGTGGAAAACGTCGCGGGCGCCGGCGGCACCATCGGCCTTGCCCAAATGGTCGACAAGGAAAACGGCAATCCAAACGTTCTAATGGTGAACGGTCTTGTCATGGTCGGTGCGGTTCTCACCAATAATTCGCCTGCCACGCTTGAGCAGGTCACGCCGATCGCGCGCCTGACGGGCGAGTATGAAGTCGTTGTCGTTCCTGCGGCGTCCGAGTTGAAGACGATGGGTGATCTTGTCGCCAAGTTGAAGGCGGATGCCGGTGCGGTCGCATTTGGCGGCGGTTCGGCCGGCGGCACTGACCATATCCTTGCCGGTCTCATCGCAAAAGCTGCGGGCGCCGACATGACCAAGCTCAACTACGTGCCGTTCTCAGGCGGCGGCGAAGCACTTGCCGCAATCCTTGGCGGACATGTGGTTGCCGGCATTTCCGGCTACAGCGAATGGGAAGGCCAGATCACGTCCGGCGAATTGCGCGCGCTGGCGATTTCAGCCCCTGCCAGGGTTGAGGGCATCGACATTCCGACCCTGAAGGAACAAGGCGTGGATGTCGAAATGGCCAATTGGCGGGCTGTTGTGGCTGCTCCCGGCATCGACGATGCCGGCAAGAAGGCACTGCTTGACGTCATCGACGCGACGGTCAAGAGCGAGGCCTGGAAGAAAATACTGGCCGACAAGAAATGGACTGACCTGTATATGCCCGGCGACGAGTTCGGGGCTTTGATCAAGTCAGAGAACGCCCGTATCACGGATGTGCTGAAATCCATCGGTCTGGTGCAGTAGGCACAGGCATGGAAAACAATCACAGGGACAGCAAGGCGGGCATTTTCGCCGGCCTTGCTCTGGTCGTTTTGGCGCTAATCATCGCTTATAGCACGTCGCAGATGAAGATCGCGCCAACCTATGCCAAGGTCGGGCCGCAGGTGTTTCCCTACCTTGCTGCAGCCGCACTCGCCGCGACCGGGTTGTTCTTTCTGTATCAGACCGTGACGCGCCAGCACGACCGGATCATTCCGGACACTGATCAGACAGACTGGCGGGCGATTATCTTCATCTCGGCCGGGTTCTGGTTTGAGATATTGCTGATCGAGCCTCTGGGATTCGTGCTTGCCTCCTCCGTGTTGTTCGTCGCGGTGGCATTTGCCTTTGGCAGCCGCCGTTATCTGCGCGATGTCATCACGGCGCTGGCGCTCTCAACGATTGCCTATCTTGTTTTCACCAGACTTCTCAACCTGCAGCTGCCGGCGGGCGTCCTCAAGGGACTGATGTAACATGGACGCCTTTGCCCAGCTTCTCACCGGCTTTGAGACCGCGCTCACACCCATCAATTTGATGTGGTCGCTGGTGGGCGTGACGCTGGGAACCCTGATCGGCATCCTGCCTGGCATCGGGCCGGCGTTGACGATCGCGCTTTTGCTGCCCGTCACGTCGAAGCTTGATCCGACCGGCGCGTTCATCATGTTCGCCGGCCTCTATTACGGCGCCATGTACGGCTCCTCGACAACATCGATTCTGCTCAACACGCCGGGCGAATCGGGATCCATCGTCACTGCGGTCGAAGGCAATGTCATGGCCAAGCAAGGGCGGGGCGCGGCCGCCTTGTCAACGGCGGCAATCGGCTCATTCATCGCGGGCACAATCGGCACTTTGCTCCTGACTTTTCTCGCTCCGATTTTTGTCAAACTTGCACTGAGATTTGGTCCGGCGGAATATTTCGCCCTGATGATTTTTGCGTTCACTGCGGCTTCGGCCTTGCTGGGCTCATCATTGTCGCGCGGTCTCGCCTCGCTGTTTTTCGGGCTTGCGATAGGTCTTGTCGGGATTGATCTTTTGACCGGTCAGCCTCGCCTCTCCTTTGGCATACCGAGCCTGTTGGATGGCATTGATGTGGTCGTGGTGGCGGTCGGTCTCTTTGCCGTCGGCGAAGCCATGCATATCGCATCGCGCAAGGACCTGCGCGAGGTTGAGATCAGCCCGGTCAAGGGCTCGCTTTTCATGACAAAGACCGAGTGGTCGCGATCATGGAAGCCGTGGCTGCGTGGCACGGCGCTCGGTTTTCCCTTTGGCGTGCTTCCAGCGGGCGGAACCGAAATCCCGACCTTCCTGTCCTATTTTCTCGAAAAGAAACTGTCAAAACATCCCGAAGAGTTCGGGCATGGCGCGATCGAAGGCGTTGCGGGACCCGAGGCGGCAAACAATGCGGCGGTCGCCGGCGTGCTCGTGCCTCTGCTGACGCTGGGACTGCCGACTTCGGCGACGGCGGCGATCCTTCTGGTGGCATTTCAGCAATACGGACTGCAACCCGGGCCGCAATTGTTCACTTCGTCCGGCCCGCTGGTCTGGGCGCTGATCGCCAGCCTTTATCTCGGCAATGTCATGCTGCTTGTTCTCAACCTGCCGCTGGTGGGTCTATGGGTGCGGCTGCTGTCACTGCCCGCTCCGCTGCTTTACGGCGGCATCATGGTGTTCTCTTCGCTCGGCGTTTACGGCCTCAACAAGTCGGTGATTGACCTGGTACTTTTGTTCATTCTTGGATTCATCGGTTTTCTGATGCGGCGCTACGGATTTCCCGTGGCGCCTGCTATTATCGGACTCATTCTCGGCCCACTGGCGGAGGAGCAGTTCCGGCGCGCATTGATGATCAGCCAGGGCGATCCAAGCGTATTCCTGTCGCATCCCATTTCCGCATTCTTCCTCATCGCGGCTGTTGCCATCTTCGCGATCCCGCTCATCATGAAGAAGATCGGCGCCGGGGCAGCGATGTGAGAAGCGTCTTCGTGATCTGGGAGGAAATGGTGCCCGGAACTGGAATTGAACCAGTGACACTACGATTTTCAGTCGTATGCTCTACCAACTGAGCTATCCGGGCACAAACCTTCGCATTGTCCATTCCCTGGTTTGGTGAGCCAAGCCATGCGAAGCGGGCGGGTTATAGCATGAGAAAAGCATCTGTCCAGC
>JANNRN010000328.1:0-2209 GCA_031401375.1 Phyllobacteriaceae bacterium
CGAAGAGGGCGCGCAAGGCTGGGGGTTCAAGGACATCCAGAAATATTTCCTGCGCTCGGAAGGCAATACGATCCTGTCGGGCAGCTGGCATGGCGCCGATGGCCCGCTCGGCGTATCAAACGTACCGGACCCCAATCCGACGACGCTCGCCTTTGTGCGAAGCTGTCAGGAGCTCGGCATTCCCTACAACCCGGATTTCAACGGTCCAACGCAGGAGGGCGCCGGGGTTTATCAGACGACAACCAGGAACAATCGCCGCTGCTCTGCCGCCGTCGGTTACCTGCGCCCGGCCCTCAAGCGCGCGAATCTGATGCTGATCGTGGGCGGGCTTGTGACGCGGATCCGGTTCGAGGGACAGCGCGCGGTGGGGGTGGACTATTACCAGGGCGGTGAGACGGAACTGATCCGCGCCGAACGCGAAGTGATTGTGACCTCGGGGGCCATCGGCACGCCAAAGCTGATGATGCTGTCGGGCGTGGGCCCAGCGGCGCATTTGCAAAGCCATGGCATCAAGACCGTCCACGACCTGCCCGGCGTCGGCCAGAACCTGACGGATCATTTCGGCATTGATATTGTCGGCGAGTTGAAGGGGCACGACTCGCTGGACAAATATGGCAAACCGCACTGGATGCTTTGGGCCGGTATCGAATACATGCTGTTCAAGTCGGGTCCGGTCACCTCCAACGTCGTCGAGGGCGGTGCCTTCTGGTATGCCGACAAGCACAAGGCGATCCCGGATTTGCAGTTCCATTTCCTTTGCGGCGCCGGGGCGGAGGCAGGCGTGCCATCGGTGCCGAAGGGATCGTCCGGCATAACTTTGAACTCTTACACCCTTCGCCCAAAAAGCCGCGGATCGGTGATGCTTCGCTCGGCCGATCCGCGCGCGCTGCCGGTGGTCGATCCGAACTTTCTCGCCGAACCCGACGATTTACGAATCTCGGTCGAGGGGTTGAAGATCAGCCGCGAGATATTCAGCCAGCCCTCCTTGCAGAAATATGTGCGGGAAATCCGGTTCCCGGACCGCAACGTCCGTTCGCAAGCCGAGTTGGAGGCCTATGCGCGCCAGTATGGCCGCACCTCCTACCACCCCGTTTCAACCTGCAAAATGGGCATCGACGACATGGCGGTGGTGGACCCGCATCTGCGGGTGCGCGGGCTTGATGGCTTGCGCATTTGCGACAGTTCGGTGATGCCAAGCCTGATCGGCTCGAACACCAATGCGCCCACCATCATGATTGGTGAAAAAGCCGCCGAACTGATCCGCGGCAACGCCTGACTGTCATCCCGCCGGACTTGTCTGCGGCTTCAATCCCAATCGGGCGCCCAAGGCACAAGGCCTTTGCCGACGATGCGATAGCCGGTCTGCGTCATCGCCTCGATCCGGGCCATGTCGATGGACGACAGGGTGAAATCCATGATCTCGAAATTGGCGCGAATGTTTTCGGGCTTGGTCGACATGGTGTTCAGCGACACGCCCTTTTGCAGGATCCAGCGCAGCACGACCTGCGCGGCGGATTTCTCATAACCCTTGCCAATTTCGGCAAAGACTTTGTGCTTGAACACCTCCCCCCGCGCGACCGATGAATAGGATGACAGTGGAATGCCGGTTTCGATGACGCCGGCCAGCAGTTTATCTTGATTGAGCAGCGGATGGAACTCCACCTGATTGGTCACCAAGGGCGCGTCCACGATCACGCGTGCGTCCCGCATCATCTGCACCGTGTAGTTCGAAACGCCAATATTCCGCGTCAGACCACGGTCCAGCGCCCCTTTCAAAAGCTGAAGGGATGGCGCGATGTTTCCCCCGATTGGCGGCCAGTGCAACAGGAGGATGTCGACCCGCGAAATCTTCAGATCCTTCAGGCTCTTTTCAACAGAGGGCAGGAAGGCGGCTTCAGTGAAGTGATCCGGATGCACTTTGGTCGTGATGCACAAATCGTCCCGTGCGATTCCGCAATTGGCCAGCGCAGCGCCGGTGTCAGCTTCATTGCCGTACATTTGTGCGGTATCGAAAGCGCGGTAGCCAATGTCCGCAGCAGCGGCGATCGCCGATGTCAACACCTCGCCCCTCAACGGGTAAGTGCCAAAGGCACGCTGATGGGTCCTTTGAAAGCAGATATTCATGGCTGTTTCCTCATGTTTAACGATGTTTGCCACAAACCTGCGCACCGCTGTGCAAAAACCACTTGATAGCTTCGGCAGGTCATGG
>JANNRN010000329.1:0-3412 GCA_031401375.1 Phyllobacteriaceae bacterium
AAAAATGATGTTTGAGCGCCGCTGCAATGTGAACTGCGATGAGCGCCAAAACAAGCTTGCCGCCCCAATTGTGGATCATATGCCAGTTAACACCAAAGTCTGGTAGAAGTGGAATTCTCAATCCAAACCAGCTTGCAGGACGCGTGCCCATAGAGCGTCGCACATGCTCGGTGTAAGCAAACCATCCGGTCAGCGGGATGAACACCATCGCGGCATAGAGTGCGAGATGGGTCAAGCTCGCTGCGGTCCTTTCGAACCGCGATCCATTCGTTGGCATCGGTGGACGATGCTTCCAGCGCCAGAACAATCTGAAACTAACAAGTAGTAAAACCACAGCGCCCGTGCTGGCATGCAGCGAAGGTAAAAACCGGGCATTATGACTGCCCATTGTATGTTCGCCGAAAAACAGAAGTGCGATGATTGGCAACGCCATCACCCAATGCAATGTGCGCGCGGTTCTGCTGTACTTGACTTGAGATTGCGTCTTTGCCTCTTCTTCCATAATACCGATTCCTGCCTACCTGTCGCTGCGTCGCAGAACGTCGATGATCTAGGTGATTTTCGTGCGCTGGTCGTGGTTATCTCTGCTATTGATCGCTTGTTCGACGCAATGGCCTACATGGTCGCGCAGGATTTCTTCCTCGGCGCGCCGCAATGCAGCCCTCACCGCCGAAATCTGTATGACAATGTCAATGCAATAGCGCCCTTCCTCAACCATTCGAGAGAGGCCACGCACCTGACCTTCGATGCGATTGAAGCGCTTTTGAACGGCGGTTTTGGGGTCAATCAACAGGGTTCAAATCTTGGGGCATGTGGGCAAAGTCATACCTTTGCAGAAGGTGACCAAAATCGATGTGGCGACTAACCGGTATTGGAAGGATAGTTCCGGTGAAAGCCAGACCACGACAGATTGGTGCACATTGACGGAGCTTGATGAAAAGATGATCGATTTTGTCAGCGCCGGAGTTTCAAAGGGTGATCCGATCTATGCCGAAGCGCGGGTGGCGAATTCGAGCTTTGAGCGGGACGGCCAGAAAATCTACTCGATGGACCTTATCGTCTCGCTTTTGAACAGGTTTGACCCAGCCAACAACGAATTCAGCACATAGCGTTTCGCAGCGATTCAAATTCGCCAATCCAAGGCCGGGAGGTTCAACCCACCCGCCCCCGATCTGCCCTCGCAACCCCGACCAGCCGGTCAGTTCGGGGGCTGATCGTGGTGCCATGCAGGTATTGAAATGACATTTCTACTTTGCACACAATCGGACATTTTAACGTGGTGGCCACATCCTCGACCATTCGAAGGCTGAGCGGAAAGCGAAAGTACAGCCAGACCGCTTGTGCGATTACTTCGGCAGGAAAGCGGTGGCCGCGATAGCGGGCGGGTCGAACTTTGCTCATCGGACCGGATTAACGCGAAACGCTCACCAGCCCGTCAACGTGACGGTGCCCGTGGTGATCCTTCATGTTTCAGATGAGGAACTATCGCGCATCTAAGATTTGAGATAATTCTTGACTTCGATTTGATGATGTGGAATTAACGCGCATCTGAAATGCGAGATAATGCCATGACCATCCATCTCGTTGGCGAAACCATAGATGCAAAACAGGCGCATCTTCGTGCGCAGGCAGGCGACCTGACCCAGTTGGTGCGCGGGGTCTATGTCGCACACGATGAGGATGTCGATCAGACGGTCTTGGCGCATGCCGTGCGCATTGCGCACTATCTCTACCCCAACGCCTATCTCTCCTCTGCGAGTGCCTTCCTTCTGGCGCCGACCGAAGACGGGCGGCTTTTCATCAGCGGCAGGCGCAACCAGCGTACCCGTTTGCGCAGTCTTGAAATCGTCCAGAATCAGGCACCCGACCATCCCTCCACCTCACCAGCAATCATCGGAGACGACGTTGGCGAACTCCATGTGCAAGTGTCCTCGCCATGGCAACGTTTTCTCGAAGCCTTCCGGCTGAGAAGCGAACATGCCAGCGCGATCACGGCGGACATGCGCAGACACATGGCGGAGCGGCTGGTTGAGGAGCATGGCTCCCCGAAGGCGGCGGCCGATGCGGTCTGGACGCTGGCGCGGGAGAACGGCTGGTATCGGGAGGGCGAAAGCGCCGAGCGTTTTCTGTTGACCCGGCCGAACACGGCAAAGCCCCCGGCTAACAAGGCGGCGCTTGATCTGCTGGTTGCCTGGCATGGCGAGCCGCTTGGGCAATTGTTCCATAATGGCTTGGAATGGCGCTGGAAGCCCCAGAAGGGCAGAGGCCTCGTGCTTGTGCGAGAAACGACGCCCGGCAAGCTTCCCGCCTTCATTGAATCCCTGCTGCCGGAAGGATGGCTCGCCCAGGTTCTTCATAATCGCGACGAACGCGAAGCCTTGCGACGAGGCCGTCGGTACATGTCCAACATCAGTATCGTTAAAAGCCGCGCGGAACTGGCGGAACTGCCGACCGACATCCTTATGACACCGCTGGCTTCATTCAACGACGCAGGGCGCTTTACGGGCCACTATGCCGGACCGGCGCGAGGCGAAATTGAAGAAACATTCGAGCAGAACCTCGCGCGTGTGTTTTCGCGCGCCGAGACACCGCGCCTGTCCGGCGTCCAAATCAAGGCGCCGATGAGCCTTTTGGCCGATGGTGAATTGGTCCCGGCGACCGATCAGCCCTTCACGCATATTCTGAAACCCGCAGGGACGGCCGGGTTTGCCACACTGCCGATCATCGAGTGGCTCTGTCTGGAACTGGGCAGTGTGGCCGGGTTTGACGTGCCTGATGCGGCCCTGATCGAGATGCCGGATGGCATGCCGCCAGCGCTGCTGGTCGAACGGTTTGATATCCGACGTGGTCCTGACGATATGCGCCGCTTTGCGCTTGAAGATTTCTGTTCAATCCTCGACCTGCCAGCATCCGCAAAATATGACGGCACTATTGAGCGCATGGCCAAAGGGCTGCGCCCATTATCGACGGACCCGACCGCCGATCTCGCCATCTTGTTCCGGCGCGCCGTCTTTGCCTGGCTCATTGCCGACGGTGACATGCATCTCAAGAACCTTGCCATGCTGAAGATAGCGGAACCCGGAGCCAAAACCTTCGCTTCGGTGCGCTTTGCGCCGCTCTATGACGCCGTCACCACACGGGTTTTCCCCGGTCTTGCCAGCGACCGCATGGCGCTCAAGCTGAATGGCAAAGATGATCGCCTGACAAAGGCGGACTTCCTTGCATTGGCACGGACGATCGGTTTGGCAGGTGGGCATGCCGAGGCCATCTTGATCGACATAGCAAGCCGTCTGGCAGCCGGGACGGCTGCGCTGCATGCGCCGGGCCTGGTGACCCATTCCCAACTATCGGAAATTGCGCGGGACAGTGTGGTTGCGATCGTGATCGAGCGATCGGCAAATCTCACTACTTA
>JANNRN010000330.1:0-10563 GCA_031401375.1 Phyllobacteriaceae bacterium
CTGACACAGTGGGACCATAGCCTATGCGCGACAGCATTTGAACAGTGCCACCCTCGGGCGCGAACCTTGTGTGAACTGTTTTGTAAATCTCTGCCATTTCGGGATATTCCTGCAAGGCTTGGCTGAGAGGTTGAAAGCCGACGCCTTGCGCGGTGGCGGCGAGATTTACGCGCACCCAATCACGACCCGAAGCGATTTGGTCTTCGCGCGAATTGCCCTTGGCGACCATCCAGATATGGCCCATCGCCGTTTGGGCGTTTTCCATGACAGCGGCGACGCCTTGCGCATAAGAGGTAGAGTTTCGGTCCATCACGATGCGGCGGTCAAATTGACCGACCAGCGCCAAGGATTCAAACAACGCGCCGGAGAAATCGATACCATCGGGATTAGCCTCGATTTCCGCCTTGCCGATGCGAAACAGGTCAACGCTCTCCTTGTAGGTGCGCGGCGTGTCGATTTCGATCTGCAAAGCTTCGACAGTGAGCGCCCGCAGTTTCGCGATCGATTTTTTGTTCACGGAGCCCGCCAGACTCGTCCCATTTTTGCTTGCCGCAAACATTGCATCCAGCGCCGACTGTGGAACGGGACTTGTCAGATCGAATGGTTCCTTCAGCGTACGCCTCTGCATGACATGGGCAAAAAGCGGATCGGACTTGACGGCGGCATCCTGCACAAAGGTTGCAATTGCGACCGGCGCCTTGGTTAATCCCGCTGCACTGCTGCCTTTGGGAAACAAGTTCAAGTCAACCCGATAACCCTGCTCGGCGGCGGCCATGACCATGATTTCCAGAAAGCAGCCAAGTCCGACGGTGATCTGGCGGTTGAGCGGATCGGTATGAGGCAGAAGTCTTTCGGTATCGGCATACAGAATGACTTGGTTCTCAACGGAAAGATCGACCAGCCAAGGCTGGCGATTGTGCGGATTGGGCGCAAGGATCGCGTAGGAAAGCGCGCGCTGGCGCGGCTCTCTGTAGCGGCCCCCCGCCCGTTCCCACGGGATAAGCGCCCTGGCAGGCTCCCGGGTTGACACAAAAGCGGCAGCGCCGCCGCCTGCGGCAAGGATCACGCCACCGCCCAAAAGCGCTATGAACTGACGTCGTTTCATGATGATTTCCCTTTGCATTTTGATTTGATGCCTTACTATATAGTTAAACATCAAACTAATCAAGTGCTATCCCGCCCGTATTGAGGAGCGGCGGCGAGCAAGTTCGATGGGACGGCCTTCAGGCGGGACCAAAGGGCCGGCTGTCCAAGAAAGGCACCGTTTTAGGAAACTCTTAAGACCACACAGTCAGGCTCTGCATCATCGGGGGATGGAATGCGGATATTTCGGGTGCTCTATTCGGCATCGCTGCTCTTGGCTTTGAGCGTGCTTGGCTATGTGGCTTACGTGTTCTTGGCGCCGGTCACGCCGCATAACGTCGAGTCACGCGCCAACAGCATGTGTGTCATTGGCAATGTCGCTGTCCAGATCAACGAAAAATTCGCCTTGACCGGTATGACCCCGAAACCGCTCGATTGCAGCTGCGTTTCGGCCAAGCTCCGGCAAAGGGGCAATGACGCCGCCCGGCTCGTTGAGACCGCCCGCCAATTGTTTGTGAACTCCATGCGCAATGTGCTGACAGGACAACAAAATAGTTTTGGCGCATTTGACCGCGCGGAGCTCAGGTTGGTTCAAGAATTCTTTGGCTTGATCGGGGAGGAGTGCAAAACCGGGTCCGGGTGACAGGAGAGCCGCTTCTGGCTCAAAACTCATTCCCGGCACCGTCGAGCACTTGCCTGACCCTTGGCAGGTTCGGAATCCCACGTTTCAGATCGTCCGGCTTCAATTTTCCAGGCGTCAGCTCGAAGATTGGCTTTTGGCCGATTGTGGCGTCCGCGCCGGAGCGAGCTTGGGGTGGAATGATGGTGATCGCATGCCTACATGCGCCGGCGGAAACAACAGGATTTGAACCAGGAATGAACGAAACAGCGGCAGGGCTGCCCAGCAGGGCTTCAGCGCGCATTGCCCGGCTGACCCTATTCATCGAGAGACGTGAGGAGGCGGAACTGGGTGAGATCCTGGACAGACTTGGAAGCGCCGGCCTCGGTCTCATCATCATGGTGTTGTCGCTGGTTGCGCTCATCCCGGTTCCAGGTCCGTTCGGCGTGTTCTCCGGCCTCGGTCTCGTACTTGTGGCGTTGCAGATCATGGCAGGCAGGCAAAGCCTGTGGTTGCCACAACGGCTGCGGAAGCAGCGGGTCAGCGCCAACACGATCCGGACCCTCACGGCCAAAGCGCAGAGATGGATGGCGCAAGCGGAGAGGTTTCTTCGGCCGCGGCGTCTGAAATGGGTAACAGGAAAGCTCGGGCGAATGCTGCTCGGCATTCCGGTTCTGCTTCTGGCTCTTGCTCTCGCGCTGCCGATCCCGTTTGGCAACATCATGCCGGTTCTGTCGCTTTTCGTTCTGGCGTTTGCCTTGATTGAGCGGGATGGCCTTGCCGCAATGACAGGTGTCTTCGCGGCTTGCCTGGCGCTTGGCTGGACGGCTTTTCTGATCTTTGCCGGATCACAGCTTGCCACAGGCGCCGTTGCCTGGCTCGGGTGGTATTGAATGATCGGGCGCAAGCTTCTCCTCGTCTCAAATCCGCACAGCCGCAGAGGTGAGACAATACTGGCTCCGGCAACCGAGGTTCTCACTGCCGCCGGACATCAGATCATCCCCGCCGTGTGCAACACTGCCGCCGATATCCTGCCTGCGATTCTTGCTGAAGCGGACGAGATTGACGGTGTTGTGGTGGCAGGGGGCGACGGCACCATGAACGCCGCCGCGCGGGCGCTGGTGCTCACCGGCCTTCCGCTTGGTGTGCTGCCATCTGGAACTGCCAACGATCTGGCCCGTACACTCGGTATTCCGGAAGACCCGGTAAAGGCTGCCGGAATCATCGCCGCCGGCCACAGCCGCCGGATCGATCTTGGCGAAGTCAATGGCCACTATTTTTTCAACGTCGCCAGCATCGGCCTCGCCGCCGATCTCGCACAGAAACTGACACGGCAAACCAAACGCCGGTTCGGGCGATTTGGCTATGCCATTGCGGCGTTGAAAACCCTTGCTGGCGCGCGCCCGTTCAGCGCCGAGATCGTCAACAAGGACGAGCGTATCATGGTGAAGACGCTGCAGATCGCCATCGGCAATGGCCGGTTCTATGGCGGGGGTATGGCGGTTGAGAGCAGCGCGGCCATTGATGACAGCCATCTCGATCTTTACTCGCTGGAGGTCGAACGCGTTTGGAAGCTCGCCCTCATGCTTGGTTCGTTCCGGTCAGGACGGCACGGCCTTTGGGAAGAAGTGAGGACCGCGCGCTGCACCCAGTTTGACGTTTTCACACGCCGTCCAAGGCCAATTAATCTTGACGGCGAACTGATGACGTCTACACCGGCGAAGTTTTCCATCCGGCCCGGCGCAATCATAGTCTATGCGCCGGCGCCGTGATCCCAGATTGAAACGGCTTCTCCAATCAGGAGCCGCTTACCCCATCCGCACGCCTTCCTTGATGAAGGCACCTGATTGCAATTCGCTCATCGCCGTCACCAATTCCTCGCGCGTGTTCATCACAATCGGCCCGTGCCAAGCCACCGGCTCCCTGATCGGCGCGCCGGAGACCAGCAGAAAGCGGACGCCGCTTGCGCCAGCATGGACGACGACTTCATCGCCCGAGTCAAACACGACCAGCGTCCGGTTGCCGCTCAAATCGCGCAGGTGAACCTCTTCACCGTTGACCTCTTTTTCGACCAGAACGCCAAACGGCCTGGAGGCGTCGCGGAAAGTGGCGGAGCCTTCGAATATGTAAGCGAAGGCTGACCGATAGGTATCGACCGGAAACACTTTGCGCTTGTTCGGCGGCACATAGATGTCGAGATATTGCGGATCAGCGGCAATGCCATCGACCGGCCCTTTGTGATCGCGGAACGAGCCAACGACAACGCGCACGCGGGTGCCATCATCTTCGACAATTTCCGGGATTTCCTTCGAGTTGACATCCTGGTAGCGCGGCTTGGTCATCTTGAGGCTGGACGGCAGATTGGCCCATAGCTGAAAGCCATGCATGCGTCCGGCAAAGTCGCCCTTGGGCATTTCCTGATGCATGATGCCGGAGCCGGCGGTCATCCATTGCACATCGCCGGCACCGAGCGTGCCGCGATTGCCGAGACTGTCGCCATGCTCGACCGAGCCCGCCAGGACATAGGTAATGGTCTCGATGCCGCGATGCGGATGCCAAGGGAAGCCCGCCAGATAGTCGCGCGGATTGTCATTACGGAAATCATCCATCATCAGGAATGGATCGGTGAGCGAGGGATCGCCAAAGCCGAAGACGCGCTGAAGATTGACGCCGGCGCCCTCAACATGGGGTGAAGTGCCGGAAATGTGTTTGACGGGGCGGATGGACATGGGAATAGCCCTTTGAGTTTGCTGATGGGCCTAATTTATGGTCGGGGGAGGCGCTTGCAAAGGGGTGAACAATGATGACGGATTGTTCGATGTTTGGGGAGCGTAAAGCCGCACTTGACTATTGAATGTAAAGTGTTATTTTACATTTGCGAAACATCTCAGCTCGCCACTGAAAGGATATTCTCATGATCTGTTCCCTGAATGAATTAGTTGGAGATTTCCATGATTGCCTCGTTTCGCAGCAAAGCGTTGAAGCGCCTTTGGGAGAAGGGCGACGATCGTCTTCTCAATCCGCACCATGTTCGAAAAATTGAAATCATTCTTGACGCTTTGGACGTTGCATCAAAGGCAGAGGCAATGAATACGTCTGGCTCAGATTTTCATAAGCTCGCCGGCTACAACCCGACGCGGTGGTCGGTTCATGTCAACGGAAATTGGTGCATTACCTTTTCATTTGAAGATGGCGAGGCGTTTGCGGTTGATTACGAAGACTATCACTGACAGGTGCCACATGGAAAAACTGGAACGAACCAAGCGTAACCCGAATCGATGCCCTTCGCATCCCGGAGCTTTTTTCCGTGAAGTCAGCTTTCCGGCACTCAAAATCAGCAAATCCGAGTTCGCCGCCGCGCTCGGCATTTCACGGCAGATGCTGCATGGCATTATGACAGAGAAATATCCTGTCACGGTGGAAATGGCGATCCGATTCGGTCATGTTCTTGGCAATGGACCCGATCTCTGGCTTGGCATGCAGCGTGCGCACGACCTATGGCATGCCCAGCGCAAAATTGATCTCTCCAAGCTGAAACCCCTGCCCAAAACGAACATCGCCGCCTGAGTTTTACTTCGCTCCTTTTGGTTTCCGCGCAGCCTTGCCGTCCCGGATTTCCTCCAGCATCTCGATCTGCAATTCCTGCAGCTTGGCCAGGCGCTGCCACTGGCTGTTGAGAAGATGGTCGACCTTTTCGTGCAGGTGGCGAATTTCGAGCTCGGCTTTCAGGTTGATCTGGTAATCATTGCGCGCCCGCAAGCGATCCTTGGTCTCCTGCCGTTTCTGGCTCATCATGATAATGGGCGCCTGCACAGCGGCGAGGCACGACAGGATCAAATTCAACAAGATGAACGGGAACGGATCGAAGGCGCCGCCCTCGCCGCGCGCGGCATTATAGGCGATCCAGATCGCCAATGCGACGCCAAAGCAGATCAGAAACATCCAGCTGCCGCCGAAATAGGCGAGATTGTCTGAAAGGCGTTCACCAAAGGTGCGCTTGCCTTCAAACTCATCATCCGTATTGGCGGCAATCAGTTCAGAGCGGGCAAGGCTCGCCGCCACCGCCTTGTCGAGCTTGGTGAGTTCGCCGCGTTCGGCTTGCAATAGTTCAGTGACATAGCGGGTGCGGTAATCCGCCAATTGCCCGGACGTGATATTTGAATCGTGTTTGAGTTGGGGATTGTCAGCCCGGATGCGCCGGGCAAGCGCCGGATGAATGGCGGCGAGCGATGTCACATCGGCCGGATGCTCTATTGATGATTTGACTGACTTTGACATTCGTCTGACCTCGCGTTGCGGCAGGCTCAGCCCTTGTGATGAAAGACTAGCGCCGACACTTCCTTGTATTGCGTTCGCGCCACTTCCACAAAGCCGGCTTGTTCGGCGACCCGCCGCGATGCATGATGGTCGGCATTCATGATGCAGGCGACTGGACGGGGCGCCGGCTGGCTTGCGTACCACGTGAGGACTGCGCCCAGCGCTTCCCGCGCAATGCCCTTGCCCCATGCGCGTTGCGCCAGCACCCAGCCGGCTTCGGCAAAGCCGTCAAGCGATGGGGAAATGTCTCGCTGGAAGTCCGCCAGTCCGACTTCACCGAGAAAAGCGCCGCTTTCACGGTCGGTCACGACGAAGTAGCCAAATCCAAGCGCCGGCCATAATCCGAAATAACGCAGGAACCGGGACCAGCTTTCCTCGCGCGTCGACGGCACATTTCCGATGAAGCGCGTTACCTCAGGATCACCCCAAAGCGCCATCATGGCGTCAAAGTCGCCAACAGCGTGCCCGCGCAGCACAAGGCGGCTGGTTGTCAGCACCGGCGGGCGGGTGCTCACTTCAGGCTTCGCCGAGCCGGCTGGCGACCAGGCGCGCCAGCCGGTCCGCCACCTCGCCCTTGTCCAGTTCCGGCCAATCCTCCACCTCAGAAACCGACACAATGCGGACCTTGTTTCTGTCGCCGCCCATGACCCCTGTCAGGCCAATGCCGGAACCCGCCGAGACATCGTTGGCGACGATCATGTCGGCGCCCTTGCGCGCCAATTTGGCTTTCGCATTGTCAATGAGGTTCTGGGTTTCAGCGGCAAAACCGATGACAAGTTCTGGCCGCTTGGCATGATGGCCAATCGTCGCCAGAATGTCGGGGTTTTCCGTCATGGTCAGCGTGGGCGCGCCCTTGCCCGGCTGTTTCTTGATTTTCTCACCCGCCTCATTTTCGGTGCGCCAATCGGCAACGGCGGCCACCATGATCGCCGCGTCCGCAGGCAGCAGGGCTTCAACGGCGGCGAGCATCTGGCGGGCAGTCTCGACATGGATGACGGTCACTCCGGCGGGATCAGGAATCGTCACCGGGCCGCAGACCAGCCGCACGTCCGCGCCCAGCTTCGCCAACGCCGCGGCAATGGCGTGGCCCTGTTTGCCGGACGAGCGGTTGGCGATATAGCGCACTGGATCAATCGGCTCACGCGTCGGGCCGGAGGTGACAATGATTTTCTTGCCGGACAATGGTTTCGGCGCGGTATCAAGCAAGGTTTCTATGGCCGCCACAATCTCCAAGGGTTCCGCCATGCGCCCCATGCCCGCTTCGCCGCCTTCGGCCATTTCGCCTTTGTTCGGTCCGACAAACTGGATGCCGTCTTTTGCCAGCGTGGCGCGATTGCGCCGGGTCGCCGCATGGTCCCACATCGCCGGGTTCATTGCGGGTGCGGCCAGAACCGGCGTGCCGGTGGCGAGCAGAACGGTACTGGCAAGATCATTGGCGATTCCGTTTGCCATTTTTGCCAACAGATCCGCCGTCGCCGGTGCAACGACAATCAGATCGCATTCACGCGCCAGGCGTATGTGCCCGACATCCTGCTCGTCCTCGCGGGAAAACAAGTCGGTGAAAACCTTGTCAGCGGTGAGCGCTCCGACCGAAAGCGGCGTGATGAACTCCGCCGCCGCGCTGGTCATCACGGCGCGCACTGCAAATCCGCGCTCGCGCAAACGGCGGATGAGGTCGAGGCATTTGTATGCCGCAATGCCACCGCCTATGATGAGGAGGATGCGCTGGGTGGGTGATCCGGTCATGCTGACTCGCCGACAATGGTGGGAGAAAGCGCTGACAAGATGTCGGTGTGGATGAAATCATCGCCTTTGAAGAGCAGCGGCAAGCTATGTGTTTTTGCCAAAGCGTAAGAAAAACAATCGCCCATGTTCAATTTCGCCTTGTGCCCGGAGCCGCGGCCGAACTCCTGATATCCGGCTCTGGCCACTCCCGATTGATCTTCGTCAAAAGCGACCTGGATCAGATCCAAATGCTCAACCAGCGGCCATAAATTCATGCTTTGATCGTTGTTTTCAAACCGGCGGAACACGCAGCTCAGTTCATGCAGCGTTGCGCTGCTGATGAACTTCCTGTCAGACTCACTCAAGCAGCGGGCGATCAGTTCCTTGCCGTCCTCAAGCAAGAGCACTGCAACAAGCGCCGATGTGTCCACGGCAATGTCAGTCAAAACTCTCGTCCCACATGTCGTCCGAGATTTTTTTCAGATCGATCGGAACATCGGGCCTCTTGCCAAAGGCGAGAATGGATTCGACGCTGGGCTTTGGTTTCTGTGCAGCCGTCTCATCCAAGACACGGTGCAGCAGCCGCCGGGCTTCTTCTTCCATGGACACGCCATGATTTGCTGCTCGAACACGCAGCTTCTTTTTCAAGTCATCGTCAAGTTTTCGAATTGTCAGGCTGCCCATCGCCGGCTCCTCTGTCTTCGAGCCACAATGTAAGCACTGCAATCAATGCAGTCAAACCAGATGCCAAACGAAGTAAACAAAACTCAGCGCGATTACCCATAGCGCCCAGCGGCCGGAACGGCTGTGCCGCGCTTCCGCCTTGCCAATGGCCTCGGCGGTTTCGGCGTCGAAGCGGAAACCGTTGGCGGCCATTTTGTCCATTTCGAGCGACAGGCGCTCGGTGCGGGCGGCGAAGTCCGGGGCTTGGCGGGCAAGGCTCGCCAGCGCCTTCAACCCGTCGCCTGCATCCTCGATCATGCCGCGCGGCCCGAGATTGCCGGCAATCCATGACGCTACGACCGGCTCAGCGGTCTTCCACATGTTGAAGGCCGGATCGAGGGTGCGGGCGACGCCCTCGACCACCACCATGGTTTTCTGCAAAAGCAAGAGTTCCGGACGCGTCTCCATGTCGAAAACCTGGGTCACCTCAAACAGCAGTGTCAGCAGTTTCGCCATGGAGATGGTCTCGGCTGACTGGCCGTGGATCGGTTCGCCAATGGCGCGGATGGCTTGGGCAAAGCTTGCGACGCTGTGTTTGCGCGGCACATAGCCGGCTTCAAAGTGCACTTCGGCAACGCGGAGGTAATCACGTTTGATGAAGCCATAGAGGATTTCGGCAAGGAACCGGCGTTCCTTTTTGCCAAGCCGTCCGGCAATGCCGAGATCGACGGCGACGATATTGCCCGCCGCATCGACAAAGAGATTGCCGGGATGCATGTCGGCGTGAAAGAAACCGTCACGCAAGGTGTGGCGCAGAAATGACTGGATCAGCAGCGCGCCGATTTTCGGTAAGTCATGACCGGCGGCGCGAAGGCCGTCGAGATCGCTCATCTTGACGCCGTCGACCCATTCCATGGTCAGGACATCGCGGCCGGTCCGTTCCCAGTCCACAGACGGCACGCGAAAGCCCGGATCATCCCTTGTGTTGTCGCGCAGTTCGGAAAGCGCTGCGGCCTCCAGTCGAAGGTCCATTTCAATGCGTGTGGTCTGCGCGAGTGTTTCGGTGACCTCAACTGGTTTTAGCCGGCGCGCGTCGGGGATCCACTTCTCCTGCAGCCGGGCAACGAGGAAATAGCTCTCAAGATCATTGGCAAAACGGCGGCGCACGCCGGGCCGTATCACCTTCACGGCGACCTTCCTGGCGCCTTCCGCAGTCGCGACTTCAGCGGGATGAACTTGCGCGATCGACGCGGCGGCGATCGATTCATCAAACGCCAGATAAAGCTCATCGACATTTCGTCCAAGCGACGCCTCGATCATCGCCCTGGCTTCCCTGACCGGAAACGAATCCATCCGGTCCTGCAGCCGCGACAGGTCCTGCGCAAACTGCTTGCCGACAATATCGGGGCGCGTGGCGAGAAACTGGCCGAGCTTCACATAGGACGGGCCGAGCCGGTTGATGGCGCGCGCCAGACGCAATTCGCGCGTCGCTGATTTGCCGCCTCGTTTGGCGAGGATTTTTGTAATGCGCTGCGCAAGAGCTGCAGGTCCGGTCAGGCCCTCCACCGGGATCGAGGCGAATATCCCTTCCCGCGCCAGAACCCAACCGGCGCGCATCAGGCGCATGGATGCGGAGAAATCGCTCATGCTGTCAGAGTTTCCAGCCTGAATGCGCTGCGACGATGCCGCCCGAATAGTTGCGGAAGGACACGCGTTCAAATCCTGCCCTGCCGATCATGGCGGCGAAGTTTTCCTGATTGGGGAACTTGCGGATTGACTCGATGAGATATTGGTAAGAGTCCTCATCGCCCGTCACCATTTTGCCTATGCGCGGAATGGCGTTGAACGACCATGCTTCGTAAAAGCGGTCGAGCAGCGGCACATCAACTTCGGAAAACTCCAGGCACATGAAGCGGCCCCCCGGCTTCAGCACGCGAAAAGCCTCAGTGAGCGCCACGTCGATACGCGGCACGTTACGGATGCCAAATGCAATCGTATAGGCGTCGAAACACTTGTCGGCGAAAGGCAATTGTTCGGCATTGGCCTCGACAAATGTCGTGGCAGCGGCAAGCCCGCGCTTTTCGGCGCGCCCGCGCCCGACATCCAGCATGGAGCCGTTAATGTCGAGCACGGTCGCCTCTGCCTTGCCTTGCGAG
>JANNRN010000331.1:0-2350 GCA_031401375.1 Phyllobacteriaceae bacterium
GGATGTTGATCTGGCGGTATCGGTATTGGGCATGCTTGTTGACCCGGCCATTGCAGACGGGCGCGTCATCCCTGAGTTCAACCTGAACGCGGATGTTCAGATCAAGAACGGTGTCGCCCTTGCCGCGGCAACAGAAAGGGACGTCAGAAAACTGCTGCTTGGACAAAGCGGAGAGATTCGCGTCATCGGGCTCCAATTTACCAAAGGTGGCGGTTTTCAGTTGAGTGGTCCGATCAAGATCAGTGATGAGGGCCTCATCGATGCTGACTTGTCCCTTTCCTTCAGCGAGGCAAACAAGCTCGGCAAAACCATCCAGGACATATCCCCCGAGATCGCGTCTTACGTGACGCCATCGTTGTCGCTTGCCGCTTCAACCGCCAAGCCGGGAGAAGACCCGCGAATTGAGATCACCATCCGCAAGGGACGCGCCGCAATCGGTATCATTCCCCTTGGCCAGATCCCGCCGTTGCGGTGAATGAAACCGGACGACGGCAAGGATGCTCAAATTCGCGGCCATCCAGTGTTCGTGCCATTCGTTTGAAAGAAAAACTTGATACACCTTAACGCAAATCAATGTTTGCGCCGTGAGTGCCGGGAAACATAATGGCCTGAAAAGCACAGAAGGACACAGAATGCCGGACCGAACCTATTTTGCGCCGCATGGCGGACTTCCGGGCCAAACCGCCCTGCTCACGGATCGCGCCGTATTCACGGAGGCTTATGCCGTTATTCCACGTGGCGTGATGCGCGATATCGTTACCAGCTATCTGCCGTTCTGGGAGAAAACACGCGTTTGGGTGATCGCCCGCCCGCTTTCCGGGTTCGCCGAGACATTCTCGCAATACATCATGGAGGTGGCGCCAGGCGGCGGCAGCGACAGGCCGGAACCGGACCAGTCCGCCGAAGGCGTTCTGTTCGTGGTCGAAGGAACGATGGATCTTGTCCTTGCCGGCGACACGCATGTCATGACGGAAGGAGGTTACGCCTTCATTGCGCCGGGCATGGCGTGGAAAGTGAGAAACAACAGCAATTTACCCGTGCGCTTTCACTGGATCCGCAAGTCTTACGAGGCTGTCGAGGGCATTCCTCAACCGGACGCCTTTGTCGTCAACGAAAAAGACATCGCGCCGAATCCAATGCCGGACACCAATGGTGTCTGGGCCACGACGCGGTTCGTCGAGATGGATGACCTTCGCCACGACATGCATGTCACCATCGTGACGCTGCAACCCGGTGGCGTCATTCCTTTCGCCGAAACCCATGTGATGGAGCACGGGCTTTATGTGCTCGAGGGAAAAGCAGTTTACCGTCTCAATCAGGACTGGGTCGAGGTGGAGGCAGGCGACTATATGTGGCTGCGCGCCTTTTGCCCGCAGGCCTGTTATGCCGGTGGGCCGGGAGCGTTCCGCTACCTGCTTTACAAAGACGTCAACCGGCACATGAAGCTGACGATTGGCTAGGGTCAGGACCTACTAACCCTTGCGAACGACACCGCGGCCAAAATCGGGAGCGTCGACTTCCTGACCGGCGTCGATGATCGACTTGCGGATGGCCCGCGTTCTGGTGAAAAGGTTGAACAGCGCCTCGCCATCCCCCCAGCGGATCGAGCGCTGCAGCGATGCCAGATCCTCTGCAAAACGGGACAGCATTTCAAGTATTGCATCGCGGTTGTGCAGGCAAACATCCCGCCACATTTCAGGGTCCGAGGCAGCAAGCCGGGTGAAGTCGCGAAATCCTGATGCGGAATATTTGATGACTTCAGACTTCGTCACTGCCTCAAGGTCGTCAGCCGTGCCGACAATGTTATAGGCAATGATATGCGGCAAGTGGGAAACGATGGCGAGCACGAGGTCATGATGCTGAGGGTCCATCGTATCCACACGCGAACCGCAAGCCTCCCAGAACCGGGTGAGCCTTTCAATTTCCGCCGGGCTTGTCCCCTCAATCGGGGTCAAGATGCACCACCGGTTTTGGAAAAGGTCGGCAAATCCGGCATCGGGACCGGATTTTTCGGTTCCCGCCAAAGGGTGACCCGGAATGAAATGCACGCCTTCGGGAATATATGGCTGCATCTGGGTGATGACAGAGGCCTTGGTCGAACCGGAGTCGGTGACAACAGCGCCGGGCTTCAGCTCCTTCGATATGGCTTGGGCGATCTCTGCGGATGAACCGACCGGCACCGAAGCGATGCCACACTGAAGAGAGCGCGGGAACTTGCGCTTGGAGACAGCTACTCAATCGATCCGGCTGACGCTGTAAAGGATGCTGATCTTGTCATCGTTTCGGTGCCGGTCGGTTCATCGGCAGAGATCGCCCAAGCCATATCGAAGGAGCTCAAGCCCGGCGCTGT
>JANNRN010000332.1:0-12173 GCA_031401375.1 Phyllobacteriaceae bacterium
CCGGCCTGGTCAAAGTTTTCTACGACGGTGTCATCGACGGCTTTACAGCCACCATGATCGAGCCTTACGCGGATTTTCCGCAAGAGCGGGCAGACAGTCTGTTCACGCCGCAGGAGTTCCGCAACCTTGCCATTGAGGCCGACCGGCGCGGTTTGCAAATTGCCGTTCATGCCATCGGCGACGGCGCGGTTCGTGCGGTTCTGGACGGCTATGACGCGGCACAAGCGGCCAATGGCAGGCGCGACAGCCGCCACCGGATTGAACATATCGAAGTCGTGTATCGCCAGGATATTCGCCGCTTTGCCGAACTCGGCGTGATCGCGTCGATGCAGCCGCCGCATTCACCCGGCGCCATGGACTTTCCGCTCGAACCGACGATATCACGCATCGGCAAGGATCGCTGGCCGTTCAGCTATGCCTGGCGGACGCTCAAGGATGCGGGAGCGCACATCGCCTTTGCTTCCGATTGGCCGGTGTCCGACATCAATCCGATCCGCGGCGTTCAGGCGGCGATGACCCGCAAACGCTGGGCGACGTCCAATCCTGATCAGAGTTTCTCCCTGATCGAGGCTCTGGAGGCCTATTGTGTGGAAGGCGCCTATGCGGAGTTTGCCGAGGATCGAAAAGGCATGATCAAGCCCGGATACATGGCTGATCTGGCTATTCTCAGTGGCGATATGGAAGCCGTTGTCCCGGAAAATCTGCACACGATTCATCCCGTCGTGACCATTTGCGGGGGCAAAGTAACCTTTACGGGATGAAAAACGTCCTCACGCGCGGTGAAAGGGATTGCCAAGCTCAGTTGGGCATGGTGAGTTTGAGCGGGCGTCACCGAGACAAATAAGAGCAACCAAAAGGGAGCGTGTCGCAATTGGCAGGCAAGGACGCGATTGATATTCGCGGTGTATCCAAAGTCTTCGGTTCCGGTGAACACGCTTTCACGGCTGTCGATGATGCAAGCGTTTCGATCCGGCAGAACGAGTTTTTCACTTTGCTTGGGCCCTCGGGCTGCGGAAAGACGACGCTTCTGCGGCTGATTGCCGGGTTTGAGTTTCCAAGCGCCGGAGAAATTCTGCTGAACGGCGAAAACATCGCGGCAATGCCTCCGTTCAAGCGCCCGATCAATACCGTGTTTCAAAGCTACGCGTTGTTTCCGCACATGAGCGTTGCGGAGAATATCGGGTTTGGTTTGAAAATGCTTGAAAGACCGAAGGCCGAAGTCGACAAGCGCGTGGCGGAAATGCTGAAACTGGTGCGGATGGAAGCGATGGCGGGGCGCAAGACCAGCCAAATATCCGGCGGCCAGCAGCAGCGTGTGGCGCTGGCCCGGGCGCTTGCGCCGCAGCCGAAGGTGCTGTTGCTGGACGAACCTTTGTCTGCGTTGGACTACAAGCTGCGCAAGGACATGCAGATCGAACTCAAGCGGCTGCAATCGGAGACTGGCATCACCTTCATTTTCGTGACGCATGATCAGGAAGAAGCGCTCACCATGTCCGACCGCATCGCGGTCATGTCGGCCGGGAAAATCCTTCAGGTCGGCAACCCCCGGGAAATTTACGAACAGCCGGCGGACCGTTTCGTGGCCGACTTTATCGGCGAAACCAACTTCCTCAAAGGGCAGATGATTTCGCACAAAGACGGCATGGCCGAGGTGGAGCTGGAGGTCGGGGGCAGGATATCGGCAACCGTGTCGGCTGAGCTCTCGTCGGCCAAGGACGTCACTGTGGTGGCGCGGCCGGAGCATGCGACATTCTCTGCTTCAGGCAAAGAGCACGGCGAGGCGCAATTATCCGGCACGCTCTCCAACATCGTCTATTTCGGCACGGACACCCACTATCATGTAAAGCTCGCGGACGGCTCCAGTTTCACAATCCGCCAACAGAACCGGCCGAACCAGACCGGCGGCTTTGCCGTGGGCGACAGGGTCGGCATTGTCATCGACGCGCGCTCCGCCAGGGTCTTGAGGAACTGAACATGGCAAGCGCGGCAGAGATCATCAAGCAAGCCGCTCAGCGCGATGTGAAAAACCGCTGGCTTCTCTCGGCGCCAGCTCTTTTGATCATTCTCCTGGCAGCCGTCGGGCCGCTCCTGATCGTGCTCATCTATTCGTTTCTTGAGGCAGGCTCCTATGGCGATGTGGTCTGGAAGTTTTCGCCCAGCGCCTGGGTCAGCGTATTCCTTGAACGCGACATTTTCGACAATACCTTGTCGGTCGCCGATGCACATTTGTCGATTTTTTGGCGTTCCGTGAAATTGTCGATCCTGACGACCATCCTGACGCTTATCGTGGGATTTCCGACTGCCTATTTTATCGCGACACAGCCAGCCAGAACCCGAGAGCTTTGGCTTTTCCTCATTACCATTCCGTTTTGGACAAACCTTCTCATCCGCACTTTTGCGATACTGGAAGTGATCCGAAATGAGGGCCTGATCAACACGCTTCTGATAAAAGCCGGCATGATCTCAACGCCTGTCCAGATGTTGTTTTCCGATGGCGCCATCCTGATCGGCATGGTCTATGTCTATCTGCCGCTGATGGTGCTGCCGCTCTATGCGAGCATGGAAAAGCTGGACTTCAGGCTGGTCGAGGCGGGTTACGATCTCTATGCGACGCCCGGACGGGTTCTGCGGAAAATCATTGTGCCACTCGTCAAACCAGGGCTGATCGCGGGCTCCATTCTCGTCTTCATTCCCTCGCTCGGCGCTTATGTCACGCCAAGCGTGCTCGGCGGCGGCAAGAACCTGATGCTGGGCAATCTCATTGAACTTCAGTTCGGACAGGGCCGCAACTGGCCGCTCGGCGCGGCGCTGTCGATCACGCTGATGTTCGTGGTCATGTTTGCGCTGCTTGCCTATGTGCGCAATGCCTCCAAGACGGGGGCCGGGCATGGCTAGACACTTCGACATCCGCCGCCAAACCGGCTTCACCCCCATCGCTATCGCCTGTTTTGCGGCACTCTATCTGCCAATCATTGTGCTGGTGGTCTTTTCATTCAATGCCGGGTCATCCCTGAGCAATTGGGAAGGCTTCTCGCTGCGCTGGTTCGTGAAGGCATGGTCAAACGAGCAGGTGCTTGATGCGACAATCCGCTCACTGAAAATTGCCGCCATTGCCGCCACGGTCGCCACAGCCGCCGCAACCATGGCCGCGCTCGCGACGACGCGCACGGATGGATACCGCGGCCTGACATTCAAATATGCATTCATCAATGTGCCGTTGATGATCCCGGAAATCGTGACCGCCGTTGCCCTGCTGATCCTGTTTGCACGTATCAAGGCGTGGACCGGCTATTCAGGACTTGGCTATCTGATTGTGGCCCATGCGGCATTTTGCATACCGTTCGCCTACCTGCCGATCCGTGCGCGGCTGGAGAACATGGACCTCACTCTGGAGCGCGCCGCGGCTGATCTTTACGCGACGCCTTGGAAGGCTTTCCGATACGTTACACTGCCGCTGCTCTGGCCAGGAGTTTTGGCCGGGCTGATGCTCGCATTCGTGATTTCGCTTGATGACGTTGTCATTACCAATTTCGTCAAATCCGCCGGGCAGGATACGTTGCCCACCTATATGCTCGGCCAAATCCGCCGCACCGTCACACCCGAAATGAACGCCATATCGACGGTGTTCCTGTTACTGTCGATTGGAATTGTCACGGTGTTCTTCTTCGTCACCAATAAACGCGCTTAAACAAAGGAAAGAACCATGAAAACCAAACTTGCGTTGATCTCATTGATGTCGGCTCTGTTGGCATCAACCGGAATTGCGCTCGCCGAAGGCGAACTCAATCTCTACAACTGGGGCAATTACACCAGCCCGGATGTCATCAAGAAATTTGAGGAACAGCACAAGGTCAAAGTCACAGTCACAGACTATGATTCCAACGATACCGCGCTTGCCAAGATCCGCCAGGGCGGACACGGCTTTGACATGGTGGTGCCCTCGCAAAACTATCTGAAGATCTGGATTGATGAAGGCCTGTTGCTGGAAACCAATCCGGGCCAAATGGAAAATGCCAAGAACCTTGCGCCGGAATGGAAGGATCCCGAGTTCGATTCGGGCCGCAAGTATTCGGTGCCATGGCAGCTCGGCACAATCGGCGTTTCGGTGAATACTGACGTCTACAAGGGCCCTCTCGACTCCTGGAGCCTCGTCTTCGATGTGCCAGCTGAATTAAAAGGCAAAATGAACGTCGTGCCAGAAATGAACGATGTCATCGCCTCGGCAATCGCCTATGTGGGCGGTGAATATTGCACCGGCGATCTGGAAGTCTTGAAAAAGGTGCGTGACACGATTGTCGCGGCCAAGAAAGACTGGATTGCAATGGAATATTCGACGGTGGAAAAAATGACCGCCGGCGACTATGCGGCGACACTGGACTGGAATGGCGCCGCTATGCGCCAACGCCTTGCCAATCCTGCGATCAAATATGCATTTCCGAAAGAAGGCATGGTGCTCTGGTCAGACAATCTCGTCGTTTTGAAAGACGCCAAGAATGTCGAGAATGCCAAGCTTTTCCAGAACTTTGTCATGGATCCGGAAAACGCAGCCGGGCTTTCGGCCTTTGCGCGCTACGGCAACGGCATTTCGGGATCAGACGCCTTCATGCCGGCCGACATGAAGGGCGCGCCGGAACTAACGGTGCCGGAGGGCATCAAGGTGGCCTATTCCCGCCCTTGTGCGCCAGAAGTGCAGGAGCTCTACACCAAAATCTGGACCGAAGTTCAGAAGTAAGTCTCAACATGACCGCCCGGTTCGCGCCGGGCGGTTTCTTCTTTCCGGAAAATTTGACCATGAAAACCGTTTTCTCGCCGCGCCATCACGGCCATTCCAATCAAGCCGAACTGGTGGCGGGCGCCATTGTTGCGGCGTTTGAAAAGCCATCGCGTGCCGAATTTGTGATCGAGCGTGTCAGGGCGACCGGCCTTGGCGAGGTGCTCGCACCGGATGAGCATTCACTTGCCACAGCGGCGAAAGTGCACCGCCCGGACTATCTCGATTTCCTGCCGACCGTATGGGATCGCTGGACAGCGGAAGGACGAACGGGAACCGCGCTGCCCTTTTGCTGGCCAACACGCGCAATGCGCGGCGACAAGCGCCCCGACTTCATCGACGGGCTTCTGGGTTATTACTCATTTGACGCGGGTATCGGATTTGTGTCCGGCACCTGGGATGCGATCAAGTCATCGCATGACGTGGCGTTGACTGCGGCTGGTCTGGTCAATACCGACCAATCCGCTGCCTTCGCCCTTTGCCGCCCGCCCGGACATCATGCCGGCGCCGGTTTCATGGGCGGCTATTGCTTTATCAACAACGCGGCGGTTGCCGCGCAACGCTTCCTTGACCAGGGCGCAAAGCGGGTGTCAATTCTTGACATCGACTACCATCACGGCAACGGCACGCAGGAGATTTTCTATTCCCGCGCCGATGTGCAGGTAATCAATCTCCACGCCGATCCGATGCAGGAATATCCATATTTTCTTGGCCACAAGGACGAGACGGGAACCGGCAAAGGCGAAGGCTTCAATCTCAACTATCCGATGCCGTTCGGCACAAAATGGGAAACCTGGTTTGCCATTTTTGACGAGGCCTGCAAAAAACTTGCCGCCTGCAAGCCTGACGTTGTGATCGTGTCACTGGGTGTCGATACATTCGAGAAGGACCCGATCAGCCAGTTCAAACTGCGGAGCGAGCATTATCCGCTGATTGGCGCGCGGATCGCCAGGCTCGGCCTGCCAACCTTGTTTGTCATGGAAGGCGGTTATGCGGTGGCGGAGATCGGGGTGAATGCGGTGGGCGTGCTGACCGGATTTGAAGGACGCTGATGCGTGTGCCGCCGCAATTTGACCGGCAGGAAGTGACCCTTGCCAATTGGCGGACCGCTCCCTATTCGAGCTGGTCGTTTCAGAACGTCAACGAAATTGTGCCCTCAGCCGTCATTTGCGGCAACAGCCTGCCGGAAACGCCGTGCCTGACGCTTGGCCGGTTTGCGGAATTGTCAGTGACAAACGCAGGCGGGACTGAAGTCGCGCTGCCAGCGTTTCTGGAAATGAGCCATACAGACTCGCTTGTCGTGATGCACAAGGGCCGCATCGCCGCCGAATGGCATGCGCGCACCTGCGATCCGCTGAAGCCGCACCTCGTTTTTTCCGTATCAAAGTCCATCACCGGAATCCTTGCCGGCATATTGGCTGACAGGGGCATTCTTTCACCGGATGATCCCGTAGTCCGCCATGTGCCGGAGGCCGCGGGCTCCGCCTATGGCGACGCCACATTGCGCCATCTCATCGACATGGAAGTGGCGTTGGACTTTGATGAGGACTATCTCGACAAGACCGGGGCCTTTGACCGCTACCGCCGTGCAACCGGGTGGAATCCTGAAAACCCCGGTGATCCGTCGACTGACCTCAAGACGTTCCTGTGCACGCTCGCCAAGTCGAAGGGCGAGCATGGCAAGGTGCATCTCTACCGCTCGCCAAACACCGACATGGCCGGGATTGTGCTCGAGTGCGCTGCGGACAAGCGCATGCCTGAGCTTATCAGCGCGTTGCTGTGGAAGCCGATGGGGGCGCATTCAAACGCGTTTGTCACGGTTGACCGGATCGGGACCTCGCGTGTGGCGGGCGGAATTTCAGTAACCCCGCGCGATCTTGCGCGTTTTGGCGAAATGGTGCGCCTTGGCGGAAACGGCGTGGTCAGTGAGGACTGGATCAAGGATTTGTGGACGGGCGGCAGCCGAGAGGCGTGGCGGTCAGGCGATCAGATGGATCGTTTCCCGGACGGCTCCTACCGGTCATACTGGTACGAAAGCGGCGAAGGCGAACTGGCCGCCGTCGGCATTCACGGCCAACGGATATGGATTGATCCGTCAACCGAAACCGTGATTGCGCGGCAGTCTTGCCAGGTGCTGCCGACCGACCCGGTTCTGGGCGCCTGCATCACGAACATGCTGCGGGCGATCGCCAAGGCGTGATCATATCTGGTTGCGGCGGGTCAGCAGGTCTTCCCATTCCAGCGCTGTTTTGACGATGAAATCGAGATCGTCATGCTTTGGCGACCAGCCAAGTTCGCGCCTTGCCCTTGCCGCATTGGCAACGACGGTGACGGCGTCGCCCGGACGGCGGCCGGATGTATCAACGGCAAAGTCCTTGCCCGACACGCGCTTCATGCTGTCGATGACGTCGAGCACCGAATAGCCTTTGCCGTAGCCGCAATTGGCGACCAAGCTGGCGCCGCCTGCCCGCAACCGCTGCAGGGCAAGATAATGCGCCTCGGCAAGATCGCTCACATGAATGTAATCGCGCACGCAAGTGCCGTCCGGGGTGTCGTAGTCCGTGCCGAAAACCTGCATGAGCGGGCGCTTGCCAAGGGCGGTCTCACTGGCAACCTTGATGAGATGTGTGGCGCCTTTGGTCGATTGTCCGGTGCGTTTCAGCGGATCGGCGCCCGAGACATTGAAGTAACGCAGCGCGGTGTAGCGAAATTCGAACGCCGCGGCGGTATCAGCCAGCATTATCTCCGTCATCAGCTTCGAGCGCCCATAGGGCGATTCCGGCAACAGCATGGAATCTTCGGTCACGGGCTCTGCTCCGACATTGCCATAGACGGCAGCGGTCGAGGAAAAGATGAAATGCTTGACGCCGTGCCGGACCGCGCACTCGATCAGATCGCGGGAGTTGGCGGTGTTGTTGCGGTAATAGCTGAGCGGATCCGCGACCGATTCCGGCACGATGATCGAGCCGGCGAAATGGATGATGGATTCGACGTTGCCGGCGGCGAAAAGCTGTTCGCAAAATGCGCCGTCGCCGAGGTCGCCAACCTTGAGCGTGGCCTCCGGCGCCACCGCCCAGTCAAAACCGGTGGAGAGCCGGTCGGCAACGACAACTTTCTCTCCCGCCTCGATCAACCGCCAGACCATATGGCTGCCAATATAGCCGGCGCCGCCAGTTACCAGGACCGCCATGTCATGCTCCGGAAATTTTCATTCGGGGTCATACTGCGGCAAGGTAAAGAAACCACGTCCCGCACTATTCTTCCCGAAACGATCGATTGAAGGAATCTGTGATGGGCTTGATCAGGTACTCGGCAAACGTCCGGTCGCCGGTGGAGATATAGGTTTCGACGGGCATGCCGGGGTAAATCTGGTCCTGACTGATTTCCGGCGGCAGGTTTTCGGTGATTTGAAGCCTTGCGGTGTAGTAGGGCTGCTGTGTCGCCGGATCGACAAGCCGATCGGCGGACACATACGTCACACTGCCTGAGACTTCAGGCGTGGTGCGGTTGTTGAGCGCCACGAAGCGCAGACGGGCAGATTGCCCCAGATGGATCACGTCGACATCGCGGGGATCAACGCGCGCTTCGATAATGAGGTCGGAACTCGTCGGCAGAAGATCAAGAACGGCGTCGCCCGGACGCAATACGATCCCGGGACTGTTGACTTTCAGGCTGAACACGATGCCGTCGGTCGGCGCCCTGATAATGGTTCTTGCAAGCACCGAGCGCGCCGCCTTGGCCTGCTCCTCGCCGTCGCCCAGCTGGCTGCGAATCTCGCTCAGTTCCTTGAGCGCATCCTCGACACGCTGCGACTTGGCGCGTTCGATCTGCTCGCGGGCTTCGTTGATCTGGTTCTTGGAGCTGGCGATCTGCGCCTCCGCCGAAGCGACCTGGCCAAGCAGATCGGCCTGGCTGCGCAGAAGCTGCGTATATTGGTCGCGCTCGGTCAGTCCCTGATCGAGCAGCTTGAGCTTGCGCGTGGTCTCTTCCTTCACGATAGCCAGTTGTTCCTCAGACGCCACTTTTCTGGCGCTGAGTCCGGCGACAGATTGCTCAAGCTGGGAAACGCGCTCGGCCAAAATCACCAGTTCGTTGCGGTGCCGGGCCAGACGGGCAACGAACTCGCTGTTCTGCTCATCAACAACCTGCTTGTAACTGGCGTCCGCGGTGGCGCTCAACAGGTCATCGGGGAAATTGACACTCAACAGACCATCCCTTTCGGCGGCAAGCCGCGCCGCGCGCGCCCGAAGTGTGACATCGTTCCTCAACAGGCGATCAAGTTGCGCCTGGGGCACAGTCGGATCCAGTTCGGCCAGCAATTGTCCGGCCTTGACCCGGTCTCCCTCCTTGACGAGCACCTTGGTGACCGTTCCGCCCTCAAGATGCTGGATGCGCAAGTTCTGCCCCGCCGCCGCAACGACACCCTGGGCAATCGCCGCCCCTGCCAGCGGAGCGGTGGCGGCCCAATAGCCAAAAAGACCCAGAAAAACGACAATCGATCCATAGCCGATGAGGCCATTCCTGAACGTCGACTGTGGCACTTCCTTTGCCCAGCTTGCCGGCGCGAACGTGTCGCTCATTGCCTGCCCTCCGGCGCCGGAACCGTCGGGCCCTTGACGCGTATCTCGTTGGGTTGAAGCTGCGCCGTGACCGGGGTGCCGGCGCGTTTTTGCATCTCCTGCATTTTCTTGTTCTGGTTCTCCATCACGGTGGCCTTCAGGCCGTAATCCTCAATGGCGCCATCGCGCAGGATCATCAGTCTGTCCACGCGTTCAGCCACAGCCTTGCGCTGGGTGACAATGACAACGGTCGCGCCGTCCTTCTTTGCCTCGATCATCGCGCGGTCCAGCGCCAAATCGCCATCGGCATCCAGATTGGCGTTGGGTTCGTCAAGGACGATGAACCGGGGACTGCCAAAGAACGCGCGGGCAAGGCCAATGCGCTGACGCTGACCACCGGAAAGCGTCAAGCCGTTAGGCCCCAGAATTGTGTCATAGCCGGATGGAAGACCCAGAATGAGGTCATGAACATTGGCTTTCCTGGCCGCACTGACAATGTCTTCGCTCTTGGCGCCCGGGTCAAAGCGGCCGATGTTTTCCGCGATGGTTCCGGGCAGCATGTCGGCGTCTTGCGCGAGGTAACCAACGTAGCGGCCAAGCTTTTGCCGGTCCCAATGTTTCAGTTCAGCGCCGTCAATCCGTATCGCGCCCATGGATGGTTCAATCGCCCCCACCAGCAAGCGCGCCAAAGTTGATTTTCCGGCGCCGCTTGGACCGACGATCCCCACAATATCGCCCGCCGGAATGCGAAATCCAATGCGCTTGATGAGCGGATCGCCGCCCTTTCCCGCATTCGGGGCAACGTAAACCAGGCTTTCGACCTGAATATCCCCCTTCGGCGCGGGAAGATCGGTGATTTGTTTGCTTCGATCCGGAAGGGCGGCAAGGCCTGTTTTCAAACGCTTCCAGGTCGTATTGGCGTCAACGATTTGCCGCCAGCCGCTGATGATCTGGTCAAACGGCTGCAGCGCCTTGCCCGCGATCAGCGATGACGCAAAAATCATGCCCGCCGTCATTTCTCCTTGCAAAACGTAATAGCCGCCAAGACCAAGGGTCGCGATCTGCAGGAATATGCGCAGTGAGCGGGAAATACCGCCATAAAACGAGTTGACGTTGTTGATATGGTCGAGCGCTTTCAGACTGTCAGCCTGTGACTTGCCCCAGCGCTCCATGGCGTTGTTGCCCATGCCCATGGCGCGGACCGTTTCGGTGCTGCGCACAAACGCCTGCGCTGTGATCATCGCGGCAATGGCTTTTTCATTGGCTATTTTGGCGCTTGCCGCAGTCGAATTCTGGTTAAGCCATGCGACAAGCGAGAGAATGACGACGCCCGCAATCGTCAAATAGAAAATTCCCGGATGAATCAGGTAGAGAATCAGCAGGAAGAACGGCGCAAATGGCACGTCGTAGATCGCGAAGAGAAGTTTTGAAGACAGAAAATTTCTCAAAGTTGACAAATCGCGCAGAGGCTGGATATCGCCCACCGATGAATTCATCGAATTGCTGGCGACCATCAGCGCTTGCGGTCCGAGCACCGGCTCAAGACGGGCCGCCATACGGTTTGCGAAATTCTGCCTGACAATTTCCAGAACCGCCATCAGCGCCAGCGCCGCAACGGCGATCATCGTCAGAAAATAGAGCGTGTTGGTGTTTGCCGACGTCAGAACGCGATCATAAATCTGTAACATGTAGATCGGTTGGACGAGCACCAGCACGTTCAAGACGAGACTGAATATCCCGATCTCCAGGAGACTGCGCTTCAACACGGTCCTGTAAAGACTGACCTGCATGTTATCCCTCGTCGTGAACCACTGCTATGCCTCAAATACATGAAAACAAAGTTCTGAGATACAGCGCGTTCTTGACATGAATCAACGACGACGCCACCCCTGTCAGGAATTGATCAGCAACTACACTCTGTCGTGAACGTGGCAAAATGCCCGCGCAATTGCGATTTACCAATGATGGCGCAACTCCTATGATTGCGTGAAAATACAGAAAAGGCGCGCCATGGATTATCGCGGGTTTTTTGAAGAAGCCATCGAGCAGCTTCACGCGGAGCGCCGTTATCGGGTATTCGCCGACCTTGAACGAATTGTCGGCAGGTTCCCGATGGCGCTTTGGCGTTCGGGCGGGCAAGCGCGCGAAGTCACCGTGTGGTGCTCGAACGACTATCTTGGCATGGGCCAGCATCCAGCTTCAATTGCTGCGATGATCAACGCCGCGACGCATATGGGTGCGGGCGCTGGCGGCACGCGCAACATCTCGGGCACAAATCACCCGCTGGTGGAACTGGAGCATGAGCTCGCCGACTTGCACGGCAAGGAAGCCGCCCTCGTTTTCACCTCCGGTTTTGTGTCGAACGAAGCGGCGATATCGACGATCGGCCGGCTTTTGCCGGACTGCCTGATACTTTCAGATGAGCTCAATCACGCCTCGATGATTGAGGGCGTCAAACGTTCGGGCGCCGAGAAGAAGATTTTCCGTCACAATGATCTCGGCCATCTTGAGGAATTGCTGCGGGCGGCCGGGCGCAGCCGCGCGAAGATCATCGTGTTCGAATCCGTCTATTCGATGGACGGCGACATCGCGCCAATTGCCGGCATTGTCGAACTCGCCGAGCGCTACAATGCGATGACCTATATCGACGAGGTTCACGCGGTCGGCATGTATGGCAAGCGTGGCGGCGGCATTACCGACCGCGACGGCCTTGCCGACCGGATCGACGTCATCGAGGGGACGCTCGCCAAGGGTTTTGGCGCGCTGGGCGGCTATGTCGCCGGCAAGAAGGCGGTGATCGACGCCATACGCTCCTATGCGCCCGGTTTCATTTTCACCACGGC